>NZ_JBHWIR010000178.1:8907-15436 GCF_042731835.1 Kitasatospora sp. NPDC059817
TGTGTGGTGTGGGGGGCAGCCCCCCCCCGCGGCCCCCCCCCGCCCCCGGGGCGCCCCCCCCCCCCCGCCGGGCCCCCGCCCGCGGCCCCCCCCCCCCCCCGCCGGGTGTGGGTCAGGCCTTGATGGTGAGCCAGGCGCCGAGGCCGTTGCAGCCGCGGGCGTCGTAGCTGGTGCTGCGGTAGCCGGCCGGGATCGGCGAGTAGGGGCAGGTCCAGATGCCGTTGCGGACCAGTTCGTGGAACCAGGCGCCGACGCCGCTGCACCCCTGGGGGTTGTAGTTGGTCAGGACGTAGCCGGAGACGATCGGCGAGCCGGAGCAGGTCCACAGGCGGTTCTGGGCGGGTGCCTGGAACCAGGCGCCGTGGTTGTTGCAGCCGCTGGAGTTGAACATGGTGATGACGTAGCCGTCCGGGACGGGCGTTCCGGGGCAGGTCCAGCCGCCCACCGAGGCGGTTGCCGCGGGGGCGGCCGGGGTGGCGGCGGTGGCGGTTCCGGCCGCCGTGCCGGTGAGGGCGGCGGCGAGGAGCGCGACGACGGCCGCCGCTCTTCCCGCGTGGGTCCACAGCTGACGGAGGATTCTGGTCACGGCGCACCGGTCCGATCGGTAGCCCCGGCGGTTGCGGCCGGCCGGGGAGGGGGGAACAACGGGGATGCGTGGCACCGTAGTGGCGCGGTCGGACCTGGGGGAATACGGGATTCGAAAGATCGTCGAACTTGACCGGAAAACGATCTCCCGCCGCTCGGCTGCCCCGCCGCTCGGCCGTGGGGCCCTGCTGGCGGAGATGACGAAAGGCTGACGGACCGGTGCCGGGCCTCGCGCCGGCCGGGCTCGGGCTGGTGCAATCGGGGCGTGGACAGAACAGGCGAAGAAGGCAGGGGCACCCCGGTGGGGCGGCGGGTGGTGCTCGGGCTGCTCGGGCTCGGGGCCGTCGGGGTGGCGGCGGGGCCGTACCTGCAACGGGCCGAGTCGGGGTTGGCCGAACGGGACCCGAGCGGACTGAGCGGGCTGCTGCCGGGCAACAACGGATTCCGGTACTACTCGGTGGTGTCGTCCGTCCCGGAGCGGAGCGTGGCGGACTACACGCTCAGCGTCGACGGGATGGTGGAGCGGCCCGCGACGTTCCGCCTGCCGGACCTGCGGGCGATGCCGCAGCGGCGGCTCGTGCGGGACGTGCAGTGCGTGACCGGGTGGCGGGTGCCGGACACCCCGTTCGAGGGGGTGCCGCTCGCGCACCTGCTGGACGCCGCGGGCGTGCGGCCGGGGGCCGGGGCCGTCCGGTTCAGCTGCTTCGACGGCGCGTACACCGAGAGCCTGACGCTGGCGCAGGCCCGACGGGACGATGTGCTGGTCGCGCTGCGGATGCAGGACCGCCCCATCTCCCACACCCACGGCGGCCCGGTGCGGCTGTACGTCGCGCCGATGTACTTCTACAAGTCCGCCAAGTGGCTCTCCGGGATCACCGTGACCGGCTCGGTGGAGCCGGGCTACTGGGAGCGCAACGGGTACGACGTCGACGCCTGGGTCGGCCGGTCGAACGGACGTGACGATGCGCCCACCGGCTGAACTCCTGCTGCGCTTCACCCGGGCCGAGCGCTGGGTGCACCGGACGACCGCCGCGCTGACCGGCGTCTGCCTGGCCACGGCGGCCTGCCTCTACCTCGCCCCGCTCGCCGAACTGGTCGGCAACCGGCGGCTGGTGGTGACGGTGCACGTGTGGTGCGGCCTCGCGCTGCCCGTGCCGCTGCTGCTCGGGCTCGCCTCGCGGGCGCTGCGCGCGGACGCCGCCCGGCTGAGCCGCTTCACCCCGGCGGACTGGGACTGGCTGCGCGCCGTCCGGCGCCGCACCCCGCACCGGCCGGCGGGCAAGTTCAACGCCGGGCAGAAGCTCTACGCGCAGTGGACGCTCGGCTCGATGCTGGTGATCGTCGGCACCGGGCTGCTGATGTGGCTGCCCCGTCTCGCCCCGCCCTCCTGGCGGACCGGGGCGACCTTCGTCCACGACTGGCTGGCCGCCGCCATCGCCGTCGTGGTGGTCGGGCACGTCCGGATGGCCTGGCGGGATCCGCAGGCGCGGCTCGGGATGCGGACCGGGCTGGTGGAGCGCCGGTGGGCCGAGCGCGAGCACCCGCAGTGGCGGCCGGTGGGCCGGGAGTAGGCGGCCGGTCGGACGTCTTGTCGCGGCCCGGGGCATGTGGCAGGCTCGGCCGGGACGCCTCGAAGGGTGCCGCCGGGGCACCCCTGACCGTGGGGCCAAGAGGCGGTTGGGCGACAGCCGCACGCGTGGTGCACGACCGGCACCCTGCAAGGCTCCTTGGACCCCGGCGCCAATCTTCCTCCTCGCCGCCCTGTCGATCTCGATCGCGGGCGGCCTTCCGGCCTCCCTGCCGTCCGAGCGGTGCTACGGCCGCACCGCCGTCCCGGGGATCGCGCCGGGGGCGGTGCGGCCGTGGCCGACCGGAGCAGCGGCCGTGTGCGTCTCAGCGCTTGTGCAGGGCGAGGAAGCGGCGGCCGTGTGAGGTCCAGCGTTCCGCTTCGACCAGTCCGGCGGCGGCGTGGGCCCGTCGCAGGGCGGCGGCCGTGCCGAGCCGGGCCCAGGGGAAGGCCGGCCCGAGTCGGCCGTCCGGGCCCTCGACCTGGACGGTGACCTGCTCGTCCACCTCCACGGGCTCCACCTCGACCAGCAACAGCCCGTCTGGCGCGATGAGTTCGGCGCCCCGCTGGAGCAGGGCGTCCGGGTCGCCGCCGATGCCGAGGTTGCCGTCGGCGAGGAGCGCGGCGCCCCAGCGGCCCTCGGCGGGCAGCCGGTCGAAGACCGAGCGGCAGAGCGCCGGGCCGCCCAGTCCGACCGTGCGGGCGACGGCCGCCCTGGTCACGTCGACGCCGAGGGCCGGGACGCCGAGGGCGAGCAGCGCGGCGACCAGCCGCCCGGGCCCGCAGCCGAGGTCGAGGACGGGCGCGGACCTGCGGGTGCAGCGCCGGAGCAGGCTGTGGTCGGCGCCGGCCGCCGGGGCGCACCAGCGTTCGATGTCCAGCCGGAGGCGGTGGCCGTCCTCGCGGCGCAGCCAGAGCGGGCCGCGCCCGGTGCGGACGGCTTCGGCGAACGGGTCGTCCACCCAGGCGGTGGTAGTCGTCAACTCGCCACCTCCGGCTTCAGGTCGACCGTCACCAGCTGGGCGGCGAAACGGCTGTTCGGGGCCTCGGCGGCGACGCGGAGGGCATCCTCGACGGTGTCCACATCGGTGAGCGACGGAAGCTGATGGATCGTCAAGTCGGCTGCGGCGAGGCGTTCCAGGAGTGCCGCGCCGGTCCTCGCGGTGGACATCGGCACTCCGTGCAGCAGGCGCGCGGCCAGTTCGGCGGTCGGCCGGGCCAGGCCCAGCGCCCAGAAGCCGCCGTCCGCCGCCGGGCCGTACCAGGCGTCCGTGCCCGCCCGCCGTGCGGCCGACAGCGGCTCGGCCAGCGCGGCGGCGCTCAGCTGCGGGGTGTCCATCCCGACCAGCAGCGCCGGGGCGTGCGGGGCCACCCGGGCGGCGTGCGCGAAGGCGGCGGCCAGCCGTTCGTCCAGCCCGCCGCCGGTCTGCGCGACGACCTCCCAGCCGGGCGGCAGCCAGCCGCCCGGTTCGCCGTCCAGGACGAGCACGCGCCGCCCGGCCGGCATCGTGCCCAGGGTGTGCAGGGTGTCGGCGAGGGCGGCAGCGGCCAGGGCGGCGGCCTGTTCGGGGGTGCACGGCGGGGTGAGCCGGGTCTTCACCCGGCCGGGGGCGGGCGACTTGGCGATCACCAGCAGGGTCGGCGGGGGCGCGGCCAGCACGGCCCGCATGTCGCGGACGGCCTGGCGGGTGCCGCGCAGGGTGCCGGTGACCTTGGAGCGGCCCGCGCGCGGCAGGTAGTCGACGGGGGTCTCGGTGATCCGCAGCCCGGCGGCCGAGGCGGCGAGCACCATCTCCAGCGGGTAGCCGGACCGCCGGTCGCCGAGCCCCAGGGCCAGCAGCTGTTCCCGGCGGGCGGCCCGCATCGGGCCGAGGTCGTGCAGCGGCGCGCCGGTGCGGGCGCGCAGCCGTCGGGCCAGGACGGTGTTGGCCAGGCGGGCGTGCAGCGGCCACGCCCCGGCGGTGGCCGGGCGGCGGCGGCCCAGCACCAGGTCGGCGGAGCCGGCCAGCACCGGGCCGGTGACCAGCGGGAGCTGGGCGGGATCGAGGGAGCCGTCGCAGTCCAGGAAGCAGACCAGGTCGGCGGTGGCGGCGCGCAGCCCGGCGTGGCAGGCGGCGCCGAACCCGCGCCGGGGCTCCTCGACCACCGTCGCGCCGAGCGAGCGGGCGAGGTCGGCGGAGCCGTCCCGGGAGCCGTTGTCGACGACGACGGCCCGCCAGCCGTCCGGGATCCGCCCCAGCACCCAGGGCAGCGCGGCGGCCTCGTCGAGGCAGGGCAGCACGACGTCGACGGGGGAGACGGGGGAGGTGGGTGAAGTCACCCGGCCACGCTAAGTGCGGGACGGCGGGGTGCGGCGGCGGCGCAGCCTTACGGAAGTCGGACGCCTCGGCGGCTGACCCGTCCGGCGGATCGGGCCGGGCCGCATCGGGCTGGGCTGGTCCGGCTGGGCTGGGCTGGGCTGGTCCGGGTCGGGCGACGGGTGGGCGGCGGATCTTACGGAACGCGAACGCGGGCCCGCTTCCGTCCGCGTCCGCCGCCGAGGCCTCCTATCCTCGGCGAGGTGAACGACACCTCGCACATCCTGGTGATCGACGACGACCCGACCGTGGCCGAGGTCGTCGCCGGCTATCTCACCCGCGCCGGGCACCACGTGGACCGGGCCGCCGACGGTGCGCTGGGCCTGGACCTCGCCGAGCGCACCCGCCCAGACCTGCTGGTGCTGGACCTTATGCTGCCCGGCCTCGACGGGCTGGAGGTGCTGCGCCGGCTGCGGGCCTCCGCCGGGGGCGCCGCGCTGCCGGTGGTGCTGCTCACCGCCAAGGGCGACGAGGCGGACCGCATCCTCGGCCTGGAGCTGGGCGCGGACGACTACGTCACCAAGCCGTTCAGCCCGCGCGAACTGGTGCTGCGGGTGCAGTCGGTGCTGCGCCGCGCCCGGGCGGGTAGCGGGGCCGCCGACGGGCCGGCCGACAGGCCGGTCGGCGGGGTGCTGCGCTCGGGGGACGTCACGCTCGACCCGAAGGCCCGCCGCGCCCACCGGGGCGCGCGCGAACTCGCCCTCACCCTGCGGGAGTTCGACCTGCTGGCGTTCCTGCTCCGGCACCCCGGCACGGTGTTCTCCCGGCAGAGCCTGATGCGGCGGGTCTGGGGCTGGGACTTCGGCGACCTCTCCACCGTCACCGTCCACGTCCGGCGGCTGCGCGAGAAGATCGAGGACGACCCGGCCGTGCCCGCCCTGATCAGCACCGTCTGGGGCGTCGGCTACCGCTACGATCCGGCGCCCCGCGACCCGGCGCCCCGCGACCGGGTCTGCCCGCAGGACGGTGCGGAGTGAAGGACCTGCTGCTGATCGCCCTGTTCGCCGCCCTCGGCGCGGGTGGGGCCGGCCTGCTCGGCTGGGCGGCGATCCGGCTGCTGCGCCGCCGCTCCGTCGCCCTGTCCCTGTTCTGCGTGGCGGTCGTGACCGTCCTCGCGGTGACCTCCGGGACGTTCGCCGTGGCGCAGGCGATGTTCCTGTCCACCCACGACCTCGGCGTGGTCATCACGGTGCTCGGCATGGCCGCCGTCGTCTCGCTGCTCACCGCCGCGCTGCTCGGCCGCCAGGTGGTGGCCGGCAGCCGGGCGCTGACCGAGGCCGTCCGGACGGTCGGCAGCGACGCCGGTTTCACCGCGCCCGACCATCCGCTCGGCGCGGAACTCGCCGCGCTGAGCGAGGAGTTGGCCGCCACCAGTGCCCGGCTGGCGGAGTCCAGGGCGCGCGAGCAGGCCCTGGAGCACTCCCGCCGGGAGCTGGTCGCGTGGATCTCGCACGACCTGCGCACCCCGCTGGCCGGCCTGCGGGCGATGGCCGAGGCGCTGGAGGACGGCGTCGCCGAGGACCCCGACCGCTACCTGGTGCGGATCGGCACCGAGGTCGAACGGCTCACCGGCATGGTGGACGACCTGTTCGAGCTCTCCCGGATCCAGGCGGGCGCGCTCGCCCTCTCGCTCACCAGGGTCTCGGTGTACGACCTGGTGGACGACGCGCTCGCCGGGGCGTACCCGCTGGCCCGGCGGCGCGGCGTCCGGTTGGAGGGGCGGCAGGTGGCCGACGAGCCGGCGGCGGCCGAGCCGGTCGAGGTGGACAGCGGGGAGATCACCCGGGTGCTCGGCAACCTGCTGGTCAACGCGATCCGCTCGACCCCCGCGGACGGCGTGGTGGCCGTCGCCGCCCGGCGGGAGGCCGACGAGGTGGTGCTGTCGGTGACCGACGGCTGCGGCGGCATCCCGGAACAGGACCTGCCCAGCGGCGAGTAGAACCGCGAGGTGGGCGACGGCCCCCACCCGCGGACGGCCGACGCCGCGGGCGGCGGCCCCGGCGCGCGCGCGACGGCGGCG
>NZ_JBHWIR010000179.1:0-15255 GCF_042731835.1 Kitasatospora sp. NPDC059817
GAGACCGCCAAGCCCTACCGCTGGACCTACGAGGGCACCCCACTCAAAGCAGCCTGATCAACACCCCTCCACGAACTTCCGCGGAGCAGCACTAGGTAGCGCACCTGGGCAGCCTAGAGGCCGACCGAGACGTGGCGCTTCAGTGGGGCTGGCTGTAGGTGGACGACAGGTCCGGCGCTGACCCGACAGTTAGCGCGCTGGGTCACACAGTCACTCAGTGTGGTGGGAGTGTGGAGCCGCCACCTATCGGTTCCAGTCACACCGGGGTGTGGTTCAACGCGAACGGCGGAGCCATCCTGAAACAAGCAGGCGTGATTGCTTTTTTCTGCGCCCGGTGCCACGCTGCTGCCCGGCGGCGCTCGTGTGGGAGCGTCGCCAACCCGTCGGCAGGGGAGGCGCTTTGGCGCGCGAACGCTCGGTACTGCGGGTCGGCAACGCCTCGGGGTTCTACGGGGACCGCTTCGCGGCGGTGCGGGAGATGCTCACCGGCGGGCCGCTGGACGTGCTCACCGGGGACTACCTGGCGGAGCTGACCATGCTCATCCTGGCCCGGGACCGCCTGAAGGACCCGTCCCTCGGCTACGCCCGGACGTTCCTGCGGCAGATGGAGGAGTGCCTCGGCCTGGCGCAGGAGCGCGGGGTGAGGATCGTGGTGAACGCGGGCGGGCTGAACCCGGCCCGGCTCGCCGCCGAACTGCGGAACCTGGCGCAGCGCCAGGGCCTCGCGGTGGCCGTCGCCCACGTCGAGGGGGACGACCTGTTGCCGCGTCGGAGCGAACTCGGCTTGCCTGAAGGGCTGTTGGCCGCGAACGCCTACCTCGGCGGCTTCGGGGTGGCGGCCTGTCTGGCCGCGGGCGCCGAGGTGGTGGTCACCGGGCGGGTCACGGATGCGGCGCTGGTCGCCGGGCCCGCGATCGCCCACTTCGGCTGGACGGCGGCGGACCTCGACGCCCTCGCCGGGGCGGTGGTCGCCGGGCACGTGCTGGAGTGCGGTGCCCAGGTGACGGGCGGGAACTACGCGTTCTTCCGCGAGCACGACGTGACCCGCCCGGGCTTCCCGATCGCCGAACTGCACGCCGACGGCTCCAGCGTGATCACCAAGCACCCGGGCACCGGCGGCGCCGTCACCGCGGGCACCGTCACCGCCCAACTCCTGTACGAGACGGGCGGAGCGCGCTACCTGGGCCCGGACGTCACCGCCCGGCTGGACACCGTGCGGCTCGCCGAGGAGGGGCCGGACCGGGTCCGGATCGACGGGGTGCGCGGCGAGGCGCCGCCGCCCACGCTGAAGGTGGGCCTGAACCGGCTCGGCGGCCACCGCAACGAGGTGGTGTTCGTCCTCACCGGCCTCGACATCGAGGCCAAGGCCGACCTGGTGCGGCGGCAGTTCCTGGACGCCCTGCCGCCCGCCGCCCGGCCCGCCGAGCTGCGCTGGACGCTCGCCCGGACCGACCACCCGGACGCCGGTACCGAGGAGGCCGCCTCCGCCCTGCTTCGGCTCACCGCCCGCGACCCGGACCAGGCCAAAGTCGGGCGCGAACTGGGCAAGGCTGCCGTGGAGTTGGGGTTGGCCGGCTACCCGGGCTTCCACCTCACCGCCCCGCCCGGCCCCGGCGCGCCGTACGGGGTGTTCGCCGCCGCGTACGTCGACGCCAAGGTTGTCGAGCACACCGCCGTACTGCCGGACGGCCGCCGGCTCGCCGTCCCGCCGGCCCCGGTGACGAGCCGGCCGGCCGAGACCTCCGAAGAGCCGAAGCTCCCCGACGCGCCCCCCGACGCACTCCCCGACGCTCTCCCCACCGGCCCGACCCGCCGCGCCCCGCTCGGCCTGGTGGCCGGCGCCCGCAGCGGCGACAAGGGCGGCGACGCCAACCTCGGCGTCTGGGCCCGCTCCGAGGCGGGCTGGCGCTGGCTCGCCCACACCCTCACCGTCGACAAGCTGCGCGAACTCCTGCCCGAGACCGCCGACTTGCCCGTCACCCGGCACCTGCTCCCGAACCTGCGCGCGGTCAACTTCACCCTCACCGGCCTGCTCGGCGAGGGCGTCGCCGCCCAGCACCGCTTCGACCCGCAGGCCAAGGCGCTCGGGGAGTGGCTGCGCTCCCGCCACCTCGACATCCCGGAGGCCCTGCTGTGACCGTGCTGCCCACCCGCGTCGACCCGGCCGGGCCCGAGCACGCCGAGTACCGGGCCGCGATGCTCGCCAAGCTGGCCGGGCTGGACGCCGAGCACGCCAAGGCGCTGGCCGGTGGCGGCCCCAAGTACGTGGACCGGCACCGCGCCCGCGGCAAGCTGCTGCCGCGCGAGCGGATCGAGCTGCTGGTTGACCCGGACTCGCCGTTCCTGGAGCTGTCGCCGCTGGCCGCCTGGGGCAGCGACTACCCGGTGGGCGCGGCGCTGGTCACCGGCATCGGCGTGATCGAGGGCGTGGAGTGCCTGATCACCGCCAACGACCCGACGGTGCGCGGCGGCGCCAGCAACCCGTGGACGCTGCGCAAGGCCTTGCGCGCCAACGAGATCGCGTTCGACAACCGCCTCCCGGTGGTGAACCTGGTCGAGTCCGGCGGCGCCGACCTGCCCAGCCAGAAGGAGATCTTCATCCCCGGCGGCGCGCTGTTCCGCGACCTCACCCGGCTCTCCGCGGCCGGAATCCCCACCGTGGCCGTGGTGTTCGGCAATTCGACGGCCGGCGGCGCCTACGTGCCCGGCATGTCGGACCACACCGTGCTGGTCAGGGAGCGCGCCAAGGTGTTCCTCGGCGGCCCGCCGCTGGTCAGGATGGCCACCGGCGAGGAGGCCGACGACGAGTCGCTCGGCGGCGCCGAGATGCACGCCCGCACCTCCGGTCTGGCCGACCACTTCGCGGCGGACGAGGCGGACGCGCTGCGGCTGGCCCGCCGGATCGTCGCCCGGCTGGACCACCGCAAGCCGGGCCCGTCGCCGGACCGGCTGGCCGAGCCGCCGAAGTACGACGAGGAGGAGCTGCTGGGCATCGTCCCGGGCGACCTCAAGGTGCCCTTCGACCCGCGCGAGGTGATCGCCCGGATCGTCGACGGCTCCGACTTCGACGAGTTCAAGCCGCTCTACGGCACCAGCCTGGCCACCGGCTGGGCCCGGCTGCACGGCTACCCGGTCGGCGTGCTGGCCAACGCGCAGGGCGTGCTGTTCAGTGCGGAGTCCCAGAAGGCCGCCCAGTTCATCCAGTTGGCGAACCAGCGGGACATCCCGCTGCTGTTCCTGCACAACACCACCGGCTACATGGTCGGCCGGGCGTACGAGCAGGGCGGCATCATCAAGCACGGCGCGATGATGATCAACGCCGTCGCCAACTCCCGGGTGCCGCACCTGTCGGTGCTGATCGGCGCGTCCTACGGCGCCGGCCACTACGGCATGTGCGGGCGGGCGTTCGAGCCGCGCTTCCTGTTCGCCTGGCCGAGCGCCAAGTCCGCGGTGATGGGCCCGCAGCAGCTCGCCGGGGTGCTGTCGATCGTCGCCCGGCAGTCGGCCGCCGCGAAGGGGCAGCCGTACGACGAGGACGCGGACGCGGCGATCCGCGCCATGGTCGAGCAGCAGATCGAGGCCGAGTCGCTGCCGGTCTTCCTGTCCGGGCGGCTGTACGACGACGGCGTGATCGACCCGCGCGACACCCGTACGGTGCTCGGCCTGTGCCTGTCCGCGATCCACAACGCGCCGGTCGAGGGCGCGCGCGGCTACGGCGTCTTCCGGATGTGAGGCCGAGCTGCGACACCGAGCTGTGAGACGGAGCCGCGAGACCGAGCTGCGAGACCGAGCCGCGAGGCCGAGTTGTGAGGGGCACCCGAGACATGATCACCAACCTGCTGGTCGCCAACCGTGGCGAGATCGCCCGCCGGGTCTTCCGCACCTGCCGGGCCCTGGGCGTCGCGACCACCGCCGTCCACTCCGACCCGGACGCCGGCGCCGCGCACGTCCGTGAGGCCGACGCGGCCGTGCGGCTGCCCGGCGCCGCGCCCGCCGACACCTACCTGCGCGCCGACCTGATCGTCCGCGCCGCGCTGGCGGCGGGCGCGGATGCCGTCCACCCCGGGTACGGATTCCTGTCGGAGAGCGCCGAGTTCGCGCAGGCCGTGCTGGACGCCGGGCTGGTCTGGGTCGGCCCGCCGCCGGCCGCGATCGCCGCGATGGGCTCCAAGACGGCGGCCAAGCGGCTGATGGCCGCGGCCGGGGTGCCCGTGCTGGACGCCCTGACCGACCCCACCGAGGCCGACCTGCCGCTCCTGGTCAAGGCGGCGGCGGGCGGCGGCGGACGCGGCATGCGGGTGGTGCGCACGCTCGCGGAGCTCCCCGGCGCACTGGCCGCCGCCCGCGCCGAGGCGGCGAAGGCCTTCGGCTCGGACGAGGTGTTCTGCGAGCGCTACCTGCCCGCCGGGCGGCACGTCGAGGTCCAGCTGCTGGCCGACGCGCACGGCACGGTCTGGGCGGTCGGCGACCGCGACTGCTCGCTCCAGCGGCGGCACCAGAAGGTGATCGAGGAGGCCCCGGCCCCCGGCCTGCCCGAGGCGGTGCGCGCCGGGCTGCACGCGGCGGCCGTCAGCGCCGCCCGGGCGATCGGCTACACCGGCGCCGGTACGGCGGAGTTCATGCTCGGCGAGGATGGCCGGTTCCACTTCCTGGAGATGAACACCCGCCTCCAGGTCGAGCACCCGGTCACCGAGGCGGTCACCGGACTGGACCTGGTGGCGCTCCAACTCGCCGTCGCCGAGGGGGAGCGGCTGCCCGGGCCGGTCCCGCCGCCCGCCACCGGCTGCGCGATCGAGGCCCGGCTGTACGCGGAGGACCCGGCGAAGGACTGGCAGCCCGCCACCGGCACCCTGCACCGCCTCGAACTCACCGTGCCGTACCAGGAGTTCGGCGGGCAGGGCGTCCGGCTGGACTCCGGCGTGGCGGCCGGCGACGAGATCACCCCGCACTACGACGCGATGCTCGCCAAGGTGATCGCCTGGGCGCCGACCCGCGCCGCCGCCGCTCGCCGGCTGGCCGACGCGCTCGCCCGCGCCAGGGTCCACGGGCCCGCCACCAACCGGGAGTTGCTGGTCCGGGCGCTGCGGCACCCGGCCTTCCTGGCCGAACGCCTGCACACCGGCTTCCTGGCCGAGCACGCGGCCGAGCTCACCGCCCCGGACGGCAAGGAGACCGCGCGCGCCGCCCTGGCCGCCGCCCTCGCCGACGCCGCCGCCCGGCGCACCGGCCCGCACGGCGCACTGCCGTCGGGCTGGCGCAACCTGCCCTCGCAGCCTCAGTCCAAGCGCTACCGCGCCGACGACGGCGCCGAGTTGGAGGTCCGCTACCGCCTCACCCGGGACGGCCTGCGGGCCGACGGCCACCCGCAGGCGGAGCTCCTGGACGCTTCGCCCGAGCAGGTCACCCTGCGCGAGGGCGCCGTCCGGCGCGGCCACCGCGTCGCGCGCTACGGCGACCGGGTGTACGTCGACACCCCGAACGGGGGCATCGCGCTCACCGCCCTGCCGCGCTTCCCCGACCCCGCCGCCCGGACGGACCCGGGCGCGCTGCTCGCCCCGATGCCCGGCACCGTCGTGCGCACCACCGCCGCCGTCGGCGACACCGTCACCGCAGGTCAGTCGCTGCTCGTCCTGGAGGCGATGAAGATGGAGCACCGCGTCACCGCCCCGGCCGACGGCGTCCTGGTCGAACTCCGTGCCGTCCCCGGTCGTCAGGTCGAGCTCGGCACCCTGCTCGCCGTCGTGCAGCCCGCCGCACCGCCCGAGGCCGGGCCCGCCACAGATCCCGCCGCCGGGCCCGTCGCAGAACCTGCCGCAGAACCCGAGGCCGGGCCTGCCGCCGAGCCCGCTGCAACAGCCGCCGTCCAGCCCGCCGCAGAAGCCTGAGGAAGGACCCCGCATGTCCACCATCGGCAGTCAGCTTATCGAGACCCCCGAACGCCGGGCCCTGCGCCAGGCCGTCGGCGACCTCGGCCGCCGCTACGGTTCCGCCTACTACATGGCCAAGGCCCGGGCCGGCGAGCCCGCCGACGAGCTGTGGGCGGACGCCGGCAAGGCCGGCTACCTCGGCGTGAACCTGCCCGCCGAGTACGGCGGAGGGGGCGGCGGCGTCACCGATCTCGCCATCGTGCTGGAGGAGTTGGGCACGGCCGGCTGCCCCCTGCTGCTGCTCATCGTCTCCCCGGCGATCTGCGGCACCGTGATCGCCCGCTTCGGCACCGAGGAGCAGAAGCGGCGCTGGCTGCCCGGACTCGCCGACGGCAGCCGCAAGATGGCCTTCGGCATCACCGAGCCGGACGCCGGTTCCAACGCGCACCGGATCTCCACCGTCGCCCGCCGGGACGGCGGGGACTGGCTGCTGACCGGCCGCAAGGTGTTCGTCTCCGGCATCGACCACTGCGACGCCGTGCTGTTCGTCGCCCGCACCGAAGACACTCGAACAGGCAGGCTCAAGCCCTGCCTGTTCATCGTCCCGCGCGACGCCGCCGGCTTCGAGTACCGGGCGATACCGATGGAACTCGTCGCCCCCGAGAAGCAGTTCCAGGTCTTCCTGGACGACGTCCGGCTGCCCGCCGACGCCCTGGTCGGCGACGAGGACGCCGGCCTGCTGCAACTGTTCGCCGGCCTCAACCCCGAGCGCGTGCTGACCGCCGCGTTCTCCCTCGGCCTGGCCCGCCAGGCCCTCGGCAAGGCCGTCGAGTACGCGAAGACCCGCACCGTCTGGTCCACCCCGATCGGCGCCCACCAGGGCCTGGCCCACCCGCTGGCCCAGTGCGCGGTGGAGATCGAGCTGGCCCGGCTGATGACCCAGAAGGCCGGGCTGCTCTACGACGCGGGGGAGGACCTGGCCGCCGGGGAGGCCGCCAACATGGCCAAGTACGCGGCCGGCGAGGCCGCCGCCCGTACCGTCGACCAGGCGGTGCAGACGCTGGGCGGCAACGGCCTCACCCAGGAGTACGGGCTGGGCGCGCTGCTGGCCGCCACCCGGGTCGGCCGGGTCGCCCCGGTCAGCCGCGAGATGGTGCTCAACTACGTCGCCCAGCACACCCTCGGCCTCCCGAAGTCCTATTAGTCCGCAGCGCCGGACGCACCGGACGCACCGCACCCAGCGGACGCACCCACCGGACGCACCCGCCGGGCGTGCCCCCGGTGGGTCACCAGAGGGACATCTCGGCGAACTTTGCAGTGGCGGACGTCATGGTCCGTATGCTCCTGTTCGTACCCTCGGTCGACCTTTCGCCGCGCCAGTCGATGCGTCAACTACCTTCCTGGAGGCTTACTTTGGTGTTCCGCAGCGAATTCCCGGACGTGCCGACGGTGGACCTGCCGATCCATGACGCGGTACTCGGCGGCGCGGCGGCGTACGGCGACGGGCCGGCCCTGATCGACGGCGTCACCGGGGAGCGCGTCAGCTACGCGCGGCTCGCCGCCGGCGTCGAGCGGGTGGCCGCCGGGCTGGCCGCGGCCGGGGTGCGGCAGGGCGATGTGGTGGCCCTGTTCAGCCCCAACACGCTCGGCTACCCGACGGCCTTCTACGGCGCCACCCGGGCCGGCGCCACCGTGACCACGGTGTCCTCGATGGCCACGCCCGCCGACCTGGCCGGGCAGCTCGGCGACAGCGGCGCCCGCTGGCTGGTGACCGTCTCCCCGCTCCTGCCGACCGCCCGCAAGGCCGCCGCCCTGCTCGCCGAGCAGGGCGGCCCACTGGCCGAGATCCTCGTCCTGGACGGCGCCGAGGGCCACCGCTCGCTCGCCGACCTGCTGGCCACCACCGGCCCCGCCCCCGGGATCGCCATCGACCCCGGCCGGGACGTCGCGGTGCTGCCCTACTCCAGCGGCACCACCGGACTGCCCAAGGGGGTGATGCTCACCCACCGCTCGATCGCCACCAACCTCGCCCAGTGCGACGCCCTCTACCGGCCCGCCGTGGGCGAACGGGTGCTCGCCGTGCTGCCCTTCTTCCACATCTACGGCCTGACCGCGCTGCTCAACCAGCCGCTGCGCTGCGGCGCCACCGTGGTGGTGCTGCCCCGCTTCGACCTGGAGCAGTTCTGCCGCACCATCGAGGAGCAGCGGGTGCAGGCGCTGGTGGTGGCCCCGCCGATCGCGCTCGCCCTGGCCAGGCACCCGGTCGTGGAGCGCTTCGACCTCTCCTCCGTCGAGTACCTGCTGTGCGCGGCCGCCCCGCTGGATCCGGAGCTCGCCGCCGCCTGCGCCCGCCGCCTGGGCCTGCCGCACCTGCTCCAGGGCTACGGCATGACCGAGCTGTCCCCGGTCACCCACGTGGTCTCCCCGCTGGAGCGCGACCCCTCGCCCGGCTCGGTGGGGCGGCTGATCCCGTCCACCGAGCTGCGGGTCGCCGCCCTGGACGGCGCCGGCGAGGACCTCGGGCCCGGCGAGCCGGGCGAGCTGCTGATCCGGGGCCCGCAGGTGATGAAGGGGTACTTCGGCCGCCCCTCCGACACCGCCGCGGTGGTCGACGCCGAGGGCTGGCTGCACACCGGCGACGTCGGCTTCGTCGACGACCGGGGGTACCTGTACATCGTCGACCGGGTGAAGGAGCTGATCAAGTACAAGGGCTACCAGGTGGCCCCGGCCGAGCTGGAGGCCGTGCTGCTCGGCCACCCGCAGATCGTCGACGCCGCCGTGATCGGCGTCCCGGACGCCGACGGCACCGAGTGCCCCAAGGCCTTCGTGGTCCGTGCTCCGGGCAGCGGCCTGAGCGCGGAGGAGGTCACCGGCTTCGTGGCCGGGCTGGTGGCCCCGTACAAGAAGGTCCGCGCGGTGGAGTTCGTCGAGGCCGTCCCCAAGTCCGCGGCCGGCAAGATCCTCCGGCGCGAGCTACGGGCCCGCGAGGCCGAGCGCCGTGCGTCGGCCTCCGTCTCTACTTCCGCCACCGCCCCCGAGGCCTCCCGCTGAGCGGCCGGGCCCCCGGCGGCCGAAGACCGGCGCCCGTCTGTGAGGATCGACCCGCCGAGCACGGCGGGCCCGCCGAGAGCGACGGGCCCGACGGGCACGACCGGCCCGCCGAGCCCCCACCGGAACAGGAACCGCCGCCAGCCATGACCAGCCATCCCGCCGCCCGCGCCCCCCAGCAGGACCGCAGCCGCGCCACCCGGGCCCGGCTGCTCGCGGCGGCCGTGGACTGCCTGGCCGAGCTCGGCTGGCACGGCTCCACCGTCACCGTGGTCGCCGAGCGCGCCGGAGTGTCCCGGGGCGCAGCCCAGCACCACTTCCCGACCCGCGAGGACCTGTTCACCGCGGCCGTCGAGCACGTCACCGCCGAGCGGCTGGCCGCCGTCCGCGCCCACACGGGCGAGCTGCCGGCCGCCGGCCCCGACCGCACCCGGGCGGTCGTCGACATGATCGTGCGCCTCTACACCGGCCCGCTGTTCCGCGCCGCCCTGCACCTGTGGACGGCTGCCGCCACCGAGGAGCCGCTGCGCGAGCGGATCATCGCCCTGGAGGGGCACGTCGGCCGGGAGGCCCACCGGGCCGCCGTCGAGTTCCTGGACGCCGACGAGACCCGCCCCGGCGTGCGCGAGTCCGTGCAGGCCACCCTCGACCTCGCCCGCGGGCTGGGCCTGGCCAACCTGCTCACCGACGACAGCGTCCGACGATCCGGGGTGATCCGGCAGTGGACCGGCGTTCTGGAGAGTACGCTGCGGCCGGTACGCCCATGACTCCCGTACTACCGGAACGGCCGGACGACCCCTGACCAAGGGGTCGCCGGGCGGCCGATGTCCGTGCAGTCTGGAGAAGAATCCCGGCCGGCACGGACCGTGAGGCCCCCGGCCGGGCACGAGCCGAACCGGGGTGCTGCCTGATCATGCACGGAAACGAGTGGGACGTGACCTCCGCCGCCGGCCCCGCACCGGGCGCCACCCCCGTACGCCCCGAAGGCCACCGACTCGTCCCGCTCGCGACGGCCCTGCTCCAGGGCGACGGCCTGATCCTGCACTGGAGCGAGGACGCCGAGGCGCTGCTCGGCTACTCCGCCGAGGAGGCCGTCGGCAGCTACGCCGCCCAGCTGCTCACCGACGGCACCGACCGCCCCGAGGTGCTGTCCCTGTTCGCCCACATCATGGGCGGCTCCACCGGCTGGTCCGGCGTCTTCCCGGTCCGCCACCGCGACGGCCACAAGGTCGACCTGGAGTTCCGCACCTACCCGATCGCCGGCCCGGCCGGCACCCTGCTGCTGCTCGCCACCGCCTCCGACATCCGCGCCCTCCAGGCGGTCGAGGCCGACCTCGCCGTCCTGGACGGCGTCTTCGACCGCTCGCCGATCGGCATGGCCGTCTACGACACCGAGCTGCGCTACGTCCGGCTCAACGAGGCGCTCGCCCGGATGAACGGCGTCCCCGTCGCGGCCCACCTCGGCCGCCGGATACCCGCGGTGCTGCCCGGCATCAACAGCGTCGAGATCGAGCAGACCATGCGGCAGGTGCTCAGGAGCGGCAAGCCCGTGGTGGACGCCCGCTCCCACGGCCGGGTGCCAGGGGACCCCAAGCGCGACCGCGCCTGGTCAGCCTCCTACTTCCGGCTGGAGGACTCCACCGGCCGGGTCTTCGGCGTCTGCTCCTCGATCATCGACGTCACCGAGCGATTCCAGGCCGAGGCCCGCGCCGCCCGCGCCCAGGAACGGCTCGCCACCATCGCCGAGGCAACGGCCCGGATCGGCACCACCCTCGACCTCCAGCGCACCGCCGAGGAGCTGATCGAGGCCGTCGTCCCCCGGTTCGCCGACTTCGCCACCGTCGACCTGCTGGAACCGGTGCTGCGCGGCGCCGAACCCACCCCCATCCCCTCCGACCGGACGGTCACCCTGCGTGCCGTCGCGGTCGGCGAGTCCTACGAGTCGGGCCTCGCGCACGCCGTGGACACCGTCGGCGAGACCTCCGAGTACGCCCCCGACCGCAGCTACACCCAGTGCCTGCGCAGCGGACGCCCCCTGCTGCGCGCCCACGTGGACGCCGAGGTGCTGCGCGGCCTGGTCTCCAGCGAGGACCGGGTCGAGCCCGGCATCGCGGCGGGCATCCACTCGTACCTGATGGTGCCGCTCACCGCCCGGGGCATGGTGCTCGGCGGCTCCGAGTTCATCCGGATGCGCAACTCCGAGCCGTTCAGCGACGCCGACGTGGCGCTCGCCGAGGAACTGGTCGCCCGCACCGCGCTGGCCATCGACAACGCCCGGCTCTACCGGCGCGAGCGGGAGACGGCGCTCACCCTCCAGCGCAGCCTGCTGCCACAGGAGATCCACCGCACCCTGGGCCTGGAGATCGCCTACCGCTACCTGCCCAGCAGCGTGGTCAGCGAGGTCGGCGGCGACTGGTTCGACGTCGTGCCGCTGTCCTGCGGCCGGGTCGCCCTGGTGGTCGGCGACGTGATGGGCCACGGCATCCGGGCCGCCGCCACCATGGGCCAGCTGCGCACCGTCGCCCGGACGCTCGCCACCCTCGACATGCCGCCCGAGCAGGTCCTCACACGCCTGGACGAGACCGCCTCGGGCATCGGCGAGGGCCAGTTCGCCACCTGCATCTGCGCCGTCTACGACCCGCTGGAGCGCACCGTCCAGATCGCCTCGGCCGGCCACCTGCCGCCGATCTCGGTCGCCCCCGACGGCACCGCCCGCCGGGTCGAGGTGCCGCCCGGCGTGCCGCTGGGCGTCGGCGGGGTGGCCTTCGAATCGATCGAGTTCACCCTGCCCGAGGGCGGCATGGTCACCCTCTACACCGACGGCCTGGTCGAGCGGCGAGGCCAGGACCTCGACGACGGCATCGACCTGCTGGCCGACACCCTCGCCGGGCCCGGCCGCACCCTGGAGGAGAACTGCGACGCCGTCCTCCGCGCACTCGTCACCGACGGCACCGAGGACGACATCGCGATGATCATGGCGCGGGTCCTGCCGCTGCCCGCCGACCGGATCGCCACCCTCCCGCTCACCGGCGGCGGCCGGCTGCCCGGCAAGGCCCGCCGCTTCACCCGCGCCACCCTGGACGCCTGGGGCCTGACCGCCCTCTCCGACTACGCCGAGCTGCTGGTCAGCGAACTGGTCACCAACGCCTTGCTGCACGCCGACGCCCCGCGGCGGCTGCGGCTGTTCCGCGACCGGGTGCTCACCCTGGAGGTCTCCGACGCCGGCGGGGCGACCCCGCAGCTGCGCCCCTTCGCCGAGCAGGACGAGGGCGGGCGCGGCATGTTCCTGGTCAGCGAGCTGGCCCAGCGCTGGGGCAGCCGGCTGACCAGGGACGGCAAGGTGGTCTGGGCGGAGCTGGAACTGCCCTTCGGGGCTGCTTAGTTCCCCGCGGGTTGGTCCCCTGTCAGTGTGCTTCCCCGGTCAGTTCGCTTCTCCGGTCAGTGCGCGGCGAGCGGGTAGTGGTCGGAGAGGTCGGTGTAGGTGTAGCTCTTGCCCCAACTGCTCACCGTCCACGGCGCGCTGTGCGTGCGCAGGACCTGGTTGGTGTACTGCTGCGGGCGGGCGTGGTCGGCCCGGTAGAGCACGTAGTCCAGGTCCTCCTTGGGCTCGCCCGGGTAGCGGTAGGCGGCGATGGAGTTGTCGGCGGTGTCGAAGGAGTACGGCCAGCCGGTGCGGGCGGAGGCCGGCGCCAGGTTGGCGTTGTCCAGCAGGGCCTGGTACTCGGAGCCGTGCGAGTCGATGTTGAGGTCACCGGCGAGCAGGATCGGCTCGTTCGCCGGGATCTGCTTGGCGTCCAGGAAGCCGCGCATGGCCGTGAGCTGCTTGGCCCGGATGGCGGCCGGCTGGCCGCTGGAGCAGCCCGAGTCGGTGGACTGCAGGTGGGTGCCGACCACGTGGGTGCGCTGGCCGTTCACGTTCAGGACGGCGTAGACGAAGCCCTTGTTCGAGAAGTAGTCCGAGCCGCAGGCGTCCTTGTAGACGTACTGCTCCTTGCGCAGGATC
This sequence comes from Kitasatospora sp. NPDC059817, assembly GCF_042731835.1. NCBI lineage: Bacteria > Bacillati > Actinomycetota > Actinomycetes > Kitasatosporales > Streptomycetaceae > Kitasatospora > Kitasatospora sp. NPDC059817. The sequence goes on from NZ_JBHWIR010000179.1 coordinate 12,919, forward strand.
GGCCACTTGCTGAGCAGCGTCACGCCGCCGTCCTCGGGGGTGGCGGAGCTGTAGCTGCCGGAGGTCGCGTCCCAGCCGCTGGTGGAGCGGCCGACGACCGGGGTGTGGTACGGGTAGGCGGCCGAGGCCTTGGCGGTCAGGGCGTCGGAGGCCGCGTTGTCGAAGGCCTCCTCCAGGACGACCACGTCGTGACCCTGGAAGAAGTCCGCCGAGGCGATCGCCTGCGCCCGGTACTGCTGGCCCCAGTTGGGGTAGAGGGTCGTGCTCATCAGGAACGTGTTGTACGTGAGGACGTCCAGCGCGGGCGCGGTGACCGGGGCGGACTCGGTCGTGGCGCCGGTGGCAGCCGTGGCGGGGGCGGTGGCGAGCGCGCCGAGCACGGCGGCGGCAGCGCAGGCGGCGGCGGCCTTGCGGAGGGACGACAGCGGCATTGGGGCTCCGTGAGGGTATGACGTGAACGCGACGGTCAGCGGATGTTGTACATCCAACGTTGCCGCCCGCACGGTGCACAAGACCGCGCACGAGCATTCGGTGAACGCAGTTGAAACACTGTCACCACCCAGAACGCGCGAGCCCCACTACCCGTCGTGGGTAGTGGGGCTCGCGAGAGTCGTGCGCGTCAGACCTTGCCGAACTCGCCGGCCTGGACGGCGGCGACGAACGACGACCAGGCGTCGGCAGGGAAGACGAGAGCAGGACCCTCGGGGTCCTTGGAGTCACGGACGGGCGTCAGGCCAGGGAAGTTCGGAGCTACCTCAACGCAAGTGCCACCGTTGTTGCTGTAGCTGGACTTGAACCATGTGGCGCCGGATAGGTCTACAGGGGCGATCATGATGTTCCTCTCACGCCTTGCACTTTCGGATCAGCTCCAGTGACGCAGCCTTCGAGAGCGCTTCCACTTGGAGCTGGTGGCATTCCCGCTCCCAAGCTTGAGCAGTCTCGGCGTCCCGCGAGAGGAAGCCGCGCAGCTGGCACTCCGAGTATGCCAGGAGTTTGCGATCCGCCAGGGTCAGCAAGGTAACAACCATGGTGAACGGCAGCTCTTCTGCAAGAGAGAACGGCGCCACTTGGATCGTGATGTTCGGACGAGTGGCGAGGTCTTCAAGGTGCGCAAGCTGCCGAGCCATGACCTTGCGCCCGCCCACCGGTCGTAGAAGGGCGCCCTCGTCCAGGACGAAGTGGAGTCGGGGCGCAGGCTGCCGGTCAAGTAGCTTCTGGCGCGTGGCAAGGAAGTCGAGCCGATCCGCAGCCTGCTCCTCGGTGACGCTGCCACGCCGCACGGCGGCCGAGGCGAAGGCTGCGGCGTACTCCATTGTCTGCGCCAGGCCTGGCACGATGCCCAGTTCGAAGTGGTTGATGCTCAGGGCCTTCGCTTCTTGCTGGGCGTACTCGGGAAACCCTTCCAGCAACGATGAGCCGCTGAGACTCCAGTACGTCAGTTCTAGTGTTCCACCGGCATCAAGGGCCCGGTCGGCTTGTACGACCCAGTCGAGTGTGGGACTGCGTGTCCCTCGTTCGAGGTTTGAGATCTGACTGTCACTCAAGTTCGTCATCGCCCCGAGGTCGGTCTGTGTGAGCCCCGCCGCCTTGCGCAACCTGCGGAGTTGTGCGCCGAAGGCCTTGAGTGGTGATGCAGACGGGTCCAGCTCGGTCTCGCGCATGATCAGACCTCCGGTGCCTTCCGTGTCCCACAAGGGATTTCGTCAAGTGGAGAACCCTTCCGATCGTAGGGGATGCCGCGCCACCATGGCTACACCAAGTGACACGCCGAGAGCGAAGCGCTACGGAGACTCCCATGCCCGAAAACCCGAAATCCGCGCTGCCCGACTTCGTCCGCAACGAGGTGGTGCGGGACCTGAAGCACCGAGACGACGACGGCAAGCCGAAGGAGGGGGTCTTCATGGAGATCCTCTGCGGGGCGGCCTTCCTGAGGCCGCTCGGCGGGGGGTGCGAGTGGACGACCAGGCCCGATCAGCTGCGACGGTGCGACCCCAGGGAGATCGCGCCGGGCACGGGGAGCAACTCCCAGCGCCGGCCGATGTTTCCGGAGCCGGCGTGACCTCGGGGGAGATGCTGCTCGCCGGGCTGCACCTCAGCTCGTTGGCGGCCGGCGGCTTCACCGCTATGGCGGGGACGACGCAACGAAACGCGGTCGAGGCGGGTGACGAGCCGACCACCGAGCCGCCGGTTCAACGCCCGTGCAGATGCGGCACGTTCGTGCCGGACTGACAACACGCTCCCGCCACCGCGCCGCGAGTACTCATCCCGCGCGGCGGCGGGGTTCAACGCCCCTCCGTGAAGGACAGTCACGGACGGGCGCCCGCAGGCCAACCACCC
>NZ_JBHWIR010000180.1:0-1907 GCF_042731835.1 Kitasatospora sp. NPDC059817
GGGCTCGGATATTTGTATAAGAGACAGGCCTGACACCCCGGAGCGTCCCCCCGCTCCCTCCCCCCGCCCCATCCGAACGGAGTACCCACCATGTCCCGCAACCGCACCCGGCTGGCCGCCCTCGCGGCCGCCACCGCCGGCCTCGGCCTGACCGCCCTCGGCGCCCCCGCACTGGCCTTCGGCGCGGGCGGCCCCGGCAGCGTCACGTACGACACCGGCGCGCTGGACTGGGGCGTGAAGGCCAGCTTCCGCAGCTACGTCAGCGGCCCGGCCTCCCAGGGCGGCGCCATCGAACTGACCGGCGGCGCCACTACCAACGCCGACGGCACCTTCCACTTCGGCCTGGCGAACGCCACGTACGACCTCGCCACCCACGCGCTGAGCTCCTCCTTCACCGGCGGGGTCCGCTTCACCGCCCACCACGGCGCGCTGGACGTCGCCCTCAGCGACCTCAAGGTCACCACCGCCGGGACGACCGGCACGCTCACCGCCGACACCGCGTCCAAGGAGTCGATGGGGGCCACCGACGTCATTCGACGGGACGACGTGCCGCTGGTGACGTTCACCGTCGGGCGGGACACCACCACCGGGGTGCCGACGGCGGCGAAGCTGACCGAGCAGGGCGCCAAGGCCTTCGCGGGCTTCTATACGGCCGGGACGGACATGGACCCGCTGTCGCTGCTGCTGAAGCAGAGCCCGGCGACGCCGTCGCCGACGGCCACGGCGACCGCCACCGCTTCGCCGACGGCCCCGACCCCGACCCCGACATCGACCCCGACCGCCACGGGCACGCCGACCGCCTCGCCGTCCGCCACCGGCACGCCGTCGGCCACGCCCTCCGCCACGTCGTCGGCCACCACGACGCCGTCCGCGACGCAGTCGCCGAGCGCCACCGCCTCGCCGTCCGCGAGCGCCACCCCGTCCGCGACCGGGACCCCGGCGCCCACCGGTGCCCCCGGCCGGCTGCCCGTGCTGAACGGCACCCTCGACTGGAAGGTCAAGGAGAGCTTCCGCGCGTACCTGGCCACCCCGATGGCGAGCGGCAAGGTCGAGTTCGGCGGCGGCGCGGCCGACTACCGCTTCGGCGGCGCCACCGGCGGCTACAACACCGCCGACCACTCGCTGACCGCCGCGTTCGACGGCTCGGTCCGCTTCCTCGGCCACCCCGGCAAGGACGGCTGGGCGCTCGACACCACGCTCTCCAAGCTGGGCCTGACGATCGACCAGGGCGGCGCCTTCCTGACCGCCGACGTGAACGGCAAGTCCCCCGACGGCAAGGCGACGTCGCTGAGCGGCGCGCGGATCGCCAAGCTGGACGTGCCCGCCTCCGCCCTGAAGCCGGTCAACGGCGTGGTGACGCTCTCCGGCGTCCCGGCCACGCTCACCGCCGAGGGCGTCCCGGTGTTCTCCAACTACCCGGCGGGCACGGCCCTGGACCCGGTCAGCGCCACCCTGGCGTTCGACAAGGACGCCAAGCTGCCGGCCACCCCGCCGACCGCCGGGTCCGGTGCCGGCGCCGGTACTGGCGGCGCCAACCAGCCTGCCGGAGGCCAGGGTTCGGGCACCGGTACGGTCGGCGGCGCCTCGCTGACCACCGGCGGCGGCCTGACCGGCGCGGGCGCTGCGGGCGGTGCGGGCGGCGTGCTGGCCGCCACCGGTTCGCAGACCCCGGTGGTCCCGCTGCTGGCCACCGCGGCCGGTCTGCTGCTGGTCGGCGGCAGCGCCACCGTGCTGGTGCGCACCCGGCGCGGCGCACGCTCCTGACGCACCCCCGGGACGCGCGACGGCCCCCGGGCGGCCACCCGCCCCGGGGGCGGGGCCGTGGGGCCCCCCCGGGGGGGGGGCCCCCCGGGGTAACGTAAAGGGGCGACCCGGGGAGCGGCGGGCCACGGCCCCGAGAACCCCCC
>NZ_JBHWIR010000180.1:1917-2909 GCF_042731835.1 Kitasatospora sp. NPDC059817
CGCGCGGCGTCTGTGTGGGGGGGCGGGCCCCCCCCCCCTGTGTGGTCGCCCCCGCGGGGGGCCCACTCTACCCCCCCACCCCGGGGCCCGCCCCCCGCCCCGGCGCCCACCCCGGCCGCGGGGGCCGGTCCGTTGGCGCACCCGGGTGGGTGCGCCCTACGGGGAAACGTTCAGGCGCTCAGCGGGTAGCGCGCGTCCAGGTCCCGGAAGACCGCGCCGTTGAGCACGAAGGCCCGCTTGCACTCCTCGACCACCCGGCGCCGCTCCACCTCGTCCATCGCCAGCCCGGCCGCGTCCAGCCGGGCCCGGTAGTCGCGCTTGAAGGCGGCCGGGTTGTCGACCTCCTCGAAGACGTAGAACCGCACGCCGTCGCCCTTGCGCTCGAAGCCCCAGGTCTTCTCGGCGATGCCGCGGATGATCTGACCGCCGGACAGGTCGCCCAGGTAGCGGGTGTAGTGGTGCGCGATGTACCCGGCCGGCCACGTCTCGGCCAGTTCCTCCACCCGCGCGACGTACGCGGCGGTGGCCGGCAGCGGCGCCAGGCCGTCCTGCCAGTCCGGCCCGCGCAGGTGCGCCAGGTCGCGCTCGATGGCGGCGGTGCGCAGCAGCGCCCGGTCGATGAAGGGCCCGGCGAGCGGGTGCTCCGCCAGGTGTCCGGCGCGGTTCTCCAGGGCCCGGTAGACGTACCAGAGCTGGCCGGTGAGGTCGGCGTAGGCCTCGATGCCGAGCCGGCCGCCCAGCAGGTGGCTCATGAACGAGGACTGTTCCGCGGCCTCGTGCTCCTCGCTGCTGGCGGTGCGGAGCGCGGTGGAGAACGGGACGGGCTCGGGCGTGGGCATGCGGCCTCCAGGATCGGATTCGGCCCCGATTGTTTTGGTTAGCCTAACCTAACAAGCCGTGGGGGCGGCACGGGAGTGGGGCAACGCGCGCGGCCCCCCCCCCCCCCACCGCCCCAGCCGCGGCGCGCGCGCCGAGCGCCCACACACCCCCAC
>NZ_JBHWIR010000180.1:2919-15176 GCF_042731835.1 Kitasatospora sp. NPDC059817
TTTTTGTTTCTCTACAAAAACAACTAACCCGTCCGCGCCGCGGCCGGCCCCCCCCCCCCCCCCCGCTCCCGGCCCCGGACACGGCGAAGGCCGGGGCCCGCGGACGAATCCGCGAACCCCGGCCTCCGGCTGCCCCGACCTACCTCGAACTGCTCAGAACGATCTGATCGAACGAGATCGGAACGACGGCTCAGTGACCGCCCTGCTCCGCCAGACGCTTGATCGAAGCGGTGACCTCGGCCTCGGCCTCGGCGCGGCCGACCCAGTTGGCGCCCTCGACGGACTTGCCGGGCTCCAGGTCCTTGTAGACCTCGAAGAAGTGCTGGATCTCCAGACGGTCGAACTCCGACACGTGGTGGATGTCCCGCAGGTGCTCCCAGCGCGGGTCGGTGGCCGGAACGCACAGCAGCTTGTCGTCGCCGCCGGCCTCGTCGGTCATCTGGAACATGCCGATGGCGCGGCACTTGATGAGGCAACCCGGGAAGGTCGGCTCGTCCAGGATCACCAGCGCGTCCAGCGGGTCGCCGTCCTCGCCGAGCGTGCCCTCCACGTAGCCGTAGTCGGCCGGGTAGCGGGTCGAGGTGAAGAGCATCCGGTCGAGCCGCAGCCGGCCGCTCTCGTGGTCGACCTCGTACTTGTTACGAGAGCCCTTCGGGATTTCGATAAGGACGTCGAATTCCAACGGTTCCTCCAAGGTAGGGACTGACAGAATCCAAGTGTCTCCTACGGGAGTGAGTGCTCGGGAAAGGGGCCGGTCGGTGGGAACAGGGGTCGGGGCGGCGCGCCGCCGCAGGGGGACGGCCGCCGGACTGTTCGGAGCGGCCCTGCTGGTCGCCGGAACGGTCCTGACCTCGGGCGGAGCGTACGCGCAGCCCTCCCCGGGCCCCGGCGGCCACAGCACCGAGCACGGCGAGGGCGACGGCCGGGGCGACGGCCGGGACGGCCGCGACGGTGGGAAGGGCGGCCGGGGGAGGGGCGATGGCAAGCCCGGGCCGGGCGACACCCCGGCCACCCGCCCGGGCGAACAGCCCACCGCCCCCGGCACCGCCGCCGGCTCCACGCCCACCGGCACCGGCTCCACGGGCCCCACCGGCTCGGCCCCCGCCCCGGGTGGCGGCGCCCGCCCGGCCCCCGCCCCCGGCGCCGTCCTGGCCACCGTCGAGGCCGGCGGCTCCGCCGCCGCACCCACCGCCCAGGGCCTCCAGCAGGCGCTCGCCGCCGCCGTCGCCGACAAGAGCCTCGGCACCGTCACCTTCGCCGTCGCGGACGCCGCCGTCGGCCAACTCCTGTACGGCTCCGGCGAGAACACCCCGGGCACCCCCGCCTCCACCACCAAGCTGGCCACCGCGATCGCGGCCCTGTCGCTGATCCCCGGCGACACCCGGCTGACCACCCGGGTGGTCCGGGGCGCGGACCCCGGCACGATCACCCTGGTCGGCGGCGGCGACCCGACGCTCACCGCGCTGCCCGCCGACCAGGTCCAGATCGGTGGTCAGGCGGCCGATGCCGACACCGCCCCCGCCTCGCTCGACGCCCTGGCCCGGCAGACCGCCGCCGCCCTCAAGGCCGCCGGCACCACCACCGTCAAGCTCGACTACGACCTGTCGATGTACGCGGGCAATCCGCAGCACAAGAACCACGACGCGCAGAACATCGCCCTGGTCGTCCCGCTGATGGCCGACGAGGGCAGGGTGGACCCCAAGAGCCGTGACGAGGCGCCGGCCCGGGTCGCCGACCCGGCCGGGAAGGCCGCCGAGAGCTTCGCCGCCCTGCTCAAGGCCCAGGGCGTCACCGTCGACGGCACGGCCAAGCCCGCCGCCGCCCCGGCCGCCCCCGCCGCCACCGTCCTCGGCCGGGTGGACTCGCCGACCGTCGCCCGGCTGGTCGAGCGCATGCTCACCACCTCCGACAACCAGCTCGCCGAGGCGATGGCCCGTCAGGCGGCCCTCGCCGCAGGCCAGCCGGCCAGCTTCGAGGGCGCCGCCACCGCCGTCACCCGGGAACTCGCCAAGCTCGGCGTGCCGATGACGGGCGTGTCCCTGAACGACGGCAGCGGACTGCACCCGGGCAACGCCGTCCCGCCGGCCGTCCTCGTCCAACTCCTCGCCCTGGCCGCCTCCGACCAGCACCCGGCCCTGCGCCCGGTCCTCACCGGCCTGCCCATCGCCGGCTTCACCGGCACCCTCGGCAAGCGCTACGGCACCGGCTCGGGGGCCGCCGCCGCGGCCGGCCTGATCCGCGCCAAGACCGGCACCCTCAGCGGCGTCAACACCCTCGCCGGCACCGTCGTCGACGCCGACGGCCGCCTTCTGGCCTTCGCCGTCATGACCCGCACCACGGCCCCCGCCGACACCGCCCGCGCCGCCATGGACCGCATCGCCGCCCGCCTCGCCACCTGCGGCTGCCGCTGACCCGCCCGCGCCCCCGCCCCGGGCCCCGCCGGGGGCGGGGTGAGGGTGTTCGTCGCGGGTGGCTGCCGCTGGTGGGTGGGAGCACGTACGGTGAGGGCATGACGAGCGCGAGTGGCGGTGCTGGCATGGTCGACTGGAATCTCGCGGTCGCAACCGCGACCAGGTTGGTGCGGCCGGGGCCGGAGGTGAGTCGGGCGGAGGCGGCGGCCGTGGTCGCCGAACTGCGCCGGCACGCGCTGGAGGCCGAGGAGCACGTCCGGGCGTTCACGGGGATGCGGTCGAGCAGTCTGACGGCGGCCACCGCGACGCCGGTCCTGGTGGTGGACCGCCCGGGCTGGGTGCGGGCGAACGTGGCCGGCTTTCGCACGGTGGTCCAGCCGCTGGTGGAGAAGCTCCAGGCGCGCCGGGCGAGCAGCCCGACGGCGGGGGTGTTCGGCGCGGTGGGGGAGAAGGCCACCGGCATCGAGGTGGGCGCGCTGCTGGCGTTCCTGGCCGGGAAGGTGCTCGGCCAGTACGAGACCTTCGCCCCGGCGGAGCCTTCGCTGGAGGCCCCGGACAGCCCGGCGGCGCTGTTCGACAAGCCGCGGCTGGGGCCGGAGGGCCCGGGGCCGGGCCGGCTGCTGCTGGTGGCGCCGAACATCGTGCACGTCGAGCGGGAGCTGGACGTCGACCCGTCCGACTTCCGGCTCTGGGTCTGCCTGCACGAGGAGACGCACCGGACGCAGTTCACCGCGGTGCCGTGGCTGCGCGACCACATCCAGTCCGAGGTGCAGTCCTTCCTGGCGGAGACGGACGTGGATCCGGGCGCCCTGCTGGACCGGCTGCGGGACGCGGCGGGTTCGCTCGGCGGCGGGCTGCCGGGTGTCGGGGGCCGGGAGGGCGTGCCGTCGGCGGGGCTGATGGAGGTCGTCCAGTCGCCGGCGCAGCGCGAGATCCTGGGCCGGCTGACGGCGGTGATGTCGCTGCTGGAGGGCCACGCGGACGTGGTGATGGACGGGGTCGGCCCGGCGGTGGTGCCGACGGTGGCGGAGATCCGGGAGAAGTTCCAGCAGCGCCGGGACCGCGGGGCGAACCGGCTCGACCTGCTGTTGCGCCGGCTGCTCGGCATGGACGCCAAGCTGCGCCAGTACCAGGACGGGGCGGTGTTCGTGCGCGGGGTGGTGGAGCGGGTCGGTATGGAGGGCTTCAACCGGGTCTGGACCTCCCCGAACACACTGCCGACCAAGGAGGAGATCCACGATCCGGCCGCCTGGGTCGCCCGCGTCGCCCGCTGAGGCGGGCGCGGACGGGGCTCGGACCCCAAGCGCCGCGCGGTGGTCGGTGGTGGTCAAACCCGCTCGTACGAGTGGTCCAATCGGGCAGCCGGAGGGTGAAGATACGTTTCTCCATTCACCCGAACGTGGGACGGTGGTCGTACCGGTGGCGCGGGTGGCGTAGCGGGGTGCTCCTTTCTGCCACCATCTGTGAGCGCCCGGTAACAGGGCGCTCATGAAGCTGCGCGGCCCAGCCGCGCGAGCCGCCGTCCTGTCCCCTCCGTCGAGGAGTCGTCCGCCGTGGGTCCACACCCCGCAGTCGCAGCGATACGCCTGGCCGTCCGCCGCACGCTCACCGACCTCGCCGCCGAGGCCGGTACCACCTTCACCGCGCCCGTGCGCGAGCCCCGCGAGCGCCCGGCCGGGGCGCCCCTGGTGGGCGCCGCCGTCGGCACCACCCTGATCGGCAACGCCGCCCGGCACCCGTCCGGACTGCCCCGGACCCCGGCCGCCCCCGGCTCCCCGCTGGTGCTGGTCGCCGTCAGCGGCGGCGCCGACTCGATGGCGCTGGCCATCGCCGCCGCCTTCGAAGCCCCCAAGATCGGCCTGCGGGTCGGCGCCGTCACCGTGGACCACGGCCTGCAGCCCGGCTCCGCCGACCGGGCCGCCCAGGTGGCCGAACGGCTGCGCTCGCTCGGCCTGGACCCGGTCGAGGCGATCCCGGTGCGCGTCGGCCGGTCCGGCGGCCCGGAGGCCGCCGCCCGGGACGCCCGCTACGCGGCCCTGGACGCGGCCGCCGAACGGCTCGGCGCGGTCGCGGTGCTGCTCGGCCACACCCGGGACGACCAGGCCGAGACGGTGCTGCTGGGCCTGGCGCGCGGTTCGGGCTCCCGCTCGCTGGCCGGGATGCCGGCGCAGAAGGGCCGCTACCGCCGCCCGCTGCTGGAGCTGGACCGGGCGGCCACCCGGCAGGCCTGCTCCGCCCAGGCGATCCCGGTCTGGGACGACCCGCACAACTGTGATCCCGCCTACACCCGCTCCCGGGTCCGGCACGAGGTGCTGCCGGTGCTGGAGAAGCACCTGGGCGGCGGGGTGGTCGAGGCGCTGGCCCGCACCGCCCGGCTGTTCCGCGACGACGCGGACGCCCTCGACCAGTGGGCCTCCCTGGCCGAACGCGACCTCCGGACGGGTGAGGGCGCCCTGGACGCCGTGAAACTCGCCGAACTCCCGCCCGCGGTCCGCCGCCGGGTGCTGCGCCGGGCCGCGCTGCGGGCGGGCTGCCCGGCCGGGGACCTGTTCGCGCGGCACCTGGAGACGATCGACCTGCTGGTCACCGGATGGCGCGGCCAGGGGCCGCTGCACCTACCCGGGGGCGTCGAGGCCACCCGCAGGTGTGGCACGCTGGTCTTTCGGCGGCAGGGCGACTGACGGACGGGCATGTCCCGGGGTAGTCGGCCGCCGGCCACACAGACCCCGAACGTTTGAGGACGTATCCCCGGTGGACCAGAACGACATGGGCGCTGACCTCGCGAAGGTGCTCATCAGCAAGGACGAGATCGACGCCAAGCTCCTGGAGCTGGCCGAGCGCATCGACCGGGACTACGCAGGCAAGGACCTGCTGATCGTCGGCGTCCTCAAGGGGGCTGTGATGGTCATGGCCGACCTCGCCCGGGCCCTGCACTCGCAGGTCACCATGGACTGGATGGCGGTGTCCTCCTACGGCATGGGCACCAAGTCCTCCGGCGTGGTCCGCATCCTGAAGGACCTGGACACCGACATCGCCGGCCGGGACGTCCTGATCGTCGAGGACATCATCGACTCCGGTCTGACCCTGTCCTGGCTGCTGGGCAACCTGAGCTCGCGCGGCCCGGCCTCGCTGGAGGTCTGCGCCCTGCTGCGCAAGCCGGACGCGGCCAAGGTCGAGATCGACGTGAAGTACGTCGGTTTCGACATTCCGAACGAGTTCGTGGTCGGCTACGGCCTGGACTACGCGGAGAAGCTGCGTAACCTGCCCTTCATCGGGACGCTCGCTCCGCACGTCTACGGGGGCTGAGGACTCCGTTCGGGCTACGGATGGGAACAGGAGCCGGTTCCCGCCCGTTGGACCGGGGGGACCAAGAACGACGGCCGTGTCGCTGCGCTCCCGCCATGCGCGGGTGTGACTGCGGTACGGTCCATTAAAACCGCTCTTCACATGAGCACCGACCAGGATGCGCCGGCGGCACCCAGCCCGCGGCGCCGTTGAGTGGCAGGAGGGACGGGGCGGCAACGCCCCGCATGGATGGACGTCAAGCGATACTTCCGTGCGCCGATCATGTGGATCGTGCTGGCCGTCCTCGCCGTCATCGTCTTGATGCAGGTCGTTTCGGATTCGAACGGCTACAAGACGGTGGACACCGGGCAGGTCGTCGCGGCGATCGACGCCAAGCAGGTCAAGTCGGCGCAGATCACCACTGGTGACTCGAACACCATCAAGATCCAGCTGAAGGACGGCGCCACGCTGTCCAACGCCGGTACCGGCAAGACGCCGTCCGGCAGCAAGTTCCAGGCCTCGTACATCGGCGACCAGGGTGTTGCGATCGCCGACAAGCTCCAGGCCCAGATCAACGACAACGACCAGAGCACGCTCGCCGAGGGCTACACCATCAGCCCCGAGAAGCAGAGCACCTTCGTCAGCCTGCTGCTGTCGATGCTCCCGATCGTCATCATCGTCCTGGTCTTCCTGTTCCTGATGAATCAGATGCAGGGCGGCGGCTCCCGGGTCATGCAGTTCGGCAAGTCCAAGGCCAAGCTGCTCACCAAGGACACCCCGAAGACGACCTTCGCGGACGTCGCGGGCGCCGACGAGGCGGTCGAGGAGCTCCACGAGATCAAGGAGTTCCTCCAGGAGCCGGCCAAGTTCCAGGCCGTCGGCGCCAAGATCCCCAAGGGTGTGCTGCTCTACGGCCCGCCCGGTACCGGCAAGACCCTGCTGGCGCGTGCCGTCGCGGGCGAGGCCGGGGTGCCGTTCTACTCGATCTCCGGCTCGGACTTCGTCGAGATGTTCGTGGGTGTCGGCGCCAGCCGCGTCCGCGACCTCTTCGAGCAGGCCAAGGCGAACGCCCCGGCGATCGTCTTCGTCGACGAGATCGACGCCGTCGGCCGGCACCGCGGTGCGGGTCTGGGCGGCGGTCACGACGAGCGCGAGCAGACCCTCAACCAGCTGCTGGTCGAGATGGACGGCTTCGACGTCAAGGGTGGCGTGATCCTGATCGCGGCCACCAACCGCCCCGACATCCTGGACCCGGCGCTGCTGCGCCCGGGCCGCTTCGACCGTCAGATCTCGGTCGAGCGCCCCGACCTCCAGGGCCGGCTGGACATCCTCAAGGTGCACCAGAAGGGCAAGCCGATCGCGCCCGACGTCGACCTCTCGGCCGTCGCCAAGCGCACCCCCGGCTTCACCGGCGCGGACCTGTCGAACGTCCTCAACGAGGCCGCTCTGCTGACGGCCCGTTCGGACAAGAAGCTGATCGACAACGGCATCCTGGACGAGGCGATCGACCGCGTCGTGGCCGGTCCGCAGAAGCGCACTCGGATCATGTCCGAGCGGGAGAAGAAGATCACCGCGTACCACGAGGGCGGCCACGCCCTGGTGGCGGCGGCGTGCCCCAACAGCGACCCGGTGCACAAGATCACGATCCTCTCGCGCGGCCGGGCCCTCGGCTACACCATGGTGCTGCCGGACGAGGACAAGTACTCCACCACCCGCAACGAGATGCTCGACCAGCTGGCCTACATGCTGGGCGGGCGCGCGGCGGAGGAGCTGGTCTTCCACGACCCGACCACCGGTGCGTCGAACGACATCGAGAAGGCCACCGCCACCGCCCGGGCCATGGTGACCCAGTACGGCATGACCGAGCGGCTCGGCGCCATCAAGTTCGGCTCGGACAACGCGGAGCCGTTCCTGGGCCGTGAGATGGGCCACCAGCGCGACTACTCGGAAGAGGTCGCCGGGCTGGTGGACGAAGAGGTCAAGAAGCTCATCGAGAACGCGCACAACGAGGCCTGGGAGATCCTGGTCGAGAACCGCGACGTGCTCGACAACCTGGTTCTGGAGCTCCTGGAGAAGGAGACCCTGAACAAGGAGCAGATCGCGGAGATCTTCGCCACGATCGTCCGGCGCCCGGCCCGGCCGGCCTGGACGGGCTCGTCCCGTCGCACGCCGTCCACCCGGCCTCCGGTGCAGTCCCCGAAGGAGCTGGCGCTCACCAACGGCGCCGCCGCGATCGACACCGCCCCGGTGGACATCGTGAAGCTCCCGCCGCTGCCGAGCGCGGAGCCGCCCGCCGAGGGCTGATCCCGCGCACCGTACGGAATGGATGCCGCGTCACCGGGGTTTGTACCCTGGAGACGCGGCATCCGTGCTGTTCAGCAAAGTCGTCCCAAGTAAGCGAGGCCCGCATGATCGACCCGGTGACGCTCGACGGTCCACCCACCGTCGGGACCTTCGACCAGAAGCGGGCCGAGAACGCCATCCGCGAGCTGTTGCTCGCCGTGGGTGAGGACCCGGACCGCGAGGGGCTGCTGGAGACCCCGGCCCGGGTCGCGCGCGCCTACAAGGAGATATTCGCGGGCCTCTGGCAGGAGCCCGAGGACGTCCTCACCACCACCTTCGACCTCGGGCACGACGAGATGGTGCTCGTGAAGGACATCGAGCTGACGTCCGTCTGCGAGCACCACCTGGTGCCGTTCCGCGGCGTGGCGCACGTCGGGTACATCCCGTCCGCCAGCGGCAAGATCACCGGCCTGTCCAAGCTGGCCCGGCTGGTCGACGTCTACGCCCGCCGCCCCCAGGTGCAGGAGCGGCTGACCAGCCAGGTGGCCGACGCGCTGATGCGGATCCTGGAGCCGCGCGGGGCGATCGTCGTGGTCGAGTGCGAGCACATGTGCATGTCGATGCGCGGCATCCGCAAGCCGGGCGCCAAGACCATCACCTCGTGCGTCCGCGGCCAGCTGCGCGACCCGGCCACCCGGGCCGAGGCGATGAGCCTCATCATCGGCCGATAGCGCAACGGCCGGCCGGTCCCTCGGACCGGCCGGCCGTCGCCTGCCCGCGCCACCTGCCCGCGTCAGCCGAGCCGCTCGCCGATCCACTCCAGCGAGGACGGCAGCTCACGGGTCCAGCTGTCGAAGTTGTGGCCGCCGTCGTCCAGGTAGAGCGAGTCGACCTTGAACTGCGGGTTGGCCGCGGCGACCTGCTGGGCGTGGCCGACGAACTGGAGGGTCTGCGCGAAGTCGCCCTCCTTGCGGGAGGAGACGACCAGCAGCGAGAGGGCGGGGGCCGGGAGGTTCGTCAGCCGCCAGTCGAGGTCGCTCTGCTGCGCCAGGGCGGCGTCGCCGGCGAACAGGTCGCCGCCGGTGAACTGGTCCTCCTTGACCTTGTACTCGCTGTGCAGGCCCACCCCGCTGCCGTAGACGTTCGGGAAGCGCATCGCCAGCCGCAGCGCGCAGCTGCCCCCGGTCGAGTAGCCGAAGACGGACCAGGAGGCGGCCGAGCGGCCGGTCCGGTAGGCGGTGCGGAGCGCCTCCGGCAGGTCCTTGGTGAACCAGGTCTCGGCGCGCGGGCCGCCGGGGACGTCCACGCACTCGGTGTCGCGCGGTGGGGCGACCGTCGGGCGGGCCATGACCACGATGGTCGGCGGCATCTTGCCGGACTTCTGCAGCTCGCCCGCGGTGCGCAGGACGGGCAGCTCCTTGATCAGGTTGAGCGTGGTGCCGGGGAAGCCGGAGATGGCGACCAGGACGGGGAAGCGGACCAGGGCGAACTTCGGGTCGAAGTACTCGGGCGGCAGATAGACGAACAGCTGGTCGGACAGCCCGGTCTCCTTGCCGGTGACCCGGACCGATTCGACCTTGCCGGTCTCCTCGGGCGGGCCCTTGGGCAGGTCGGTGACGGTCTCCAGACCGCCCTCGGTGGTCGGCTGGACCGGCGTGTCCGAGGCCGAGGTGCCGCCCTTGTGGTTCTCGTTGCTGGTCAGCGCGAGCTTGGTGCTGCCGGGGCTGAGCAGGTCGTCCCACGAGGTGTAGAACCCGAAGGAGTTGTTCACCGCCAGCGCCAGCACGGCCACGACCGCGACTTGAGTGACGGTCAGCAGGCCGATCCGGCCGAGGACGGGCAGCGGGCGCTGGCGCGCCAGCCGCGGCCAGAGCCACAGGGTGGTGACGAGAGCCGCGGCGCCGAGTGCGAGCAGCGAGTTCACCAGTGCGTCGCTGGTCAGTTCCATGCAGTCGGCCTTCCGATGGGACACTGTCGGTGCACGCCTCATCGTCTGGCGGCCCGTCAGCTCCGGCCACCGCGACTAGGCTGTCCGGATGCCCGGGCGAGCTGGGAGGGCGGGGGGAGCCGCAGGCAACCGGCGCCCTAGAATGCGGCGTCCACCGTACGTACGGCGTACCGGAGGACCCTGCCGCGCCACGCGGCGGCAGGGCTTCGGCTCCGTCCCCGGCTCCACCGCAGCGCGCCCACGGCACCGGTTTACCGACCGTTTCCGGATCCTTGGTATGCGCATTGCCTGATGAAGGAAAAGGCATTGAAGGTCCATCACACGTGCTCCCCCGGAGTGACCGGACGGCGTCCCGCAGCCTCTACGCTGAGCTTCCATGAGCGTTCCCGTGTCCGTTGAGCCGAGCCCCGAGCAGCCGCGTCGTCGACGCGGCCTGCAGACGCTTCGCACCCAGGCGGCGGCCGTTCCGAGGGCCTGGCTGCCCCGCGCGGTCGGGTACGCCTGTCTGCTGATCGGCCTGGTCGACATCGCCAGCGCGGTGTTCCCCAAGCTCCGGCACTCCAAGATGCACACCTTCACCGGGCAGCTGCCCGGCGGCACCACCTCGCTGGCCGCGGTCGGGACGATGATGGTCGGCCTGCTGCTGGTGCTGCTCGCGCACGCGCTGCGCCGGCGCAAGCGGCGGGCCTGGCGGGCGGTGTGCGTGCTGCTGCCGGTCGGCGCCGCGCTGCACATCGTGCGCTGGCACCAGGTCGGCCCGGCCGTGGTCTCGCTGGCGGTCTTCGTGGTGATGCTGGTGCACCAGCGCGAGTTCTACGCCAAGGCCGACCCGCGCACCCGCTGGCGGGCGCTGGTCAACCTGATCGTGATGGGCGCCGTCAGCGTGCTGCTCGGCCTGCTGATCGTGAGCACCCGGACCAAGTACGAGATCGGCTACCCGGCCCTGCCCGAGCGCCTCCAGCACGTCGTGTACGGGCTGTTCGGCTTCGAGGGGCCGATCCGGTACAACAACGTCCGGATGTCCGACCTGGTCGCCTACCTGCTCGGCGGGCTGGGCCTGCTGACCGCCTTCACCACCGCCTACCTGGCGCTGCGCCCGGGCAAGCCCAAGCCGGAGCTGACCCCGGAGGACGAGGAGAAGGTCCGCGAGCTGCTCACCCGGCACGGCGAGCGCGACTCGCTCGGCTACTTCGCGCTGCGCCGAGACAAGAGCGTGCTGTTCTCGCCCACCGGCAAGGCCGCGATCTCCTACCGGGTGGTCTCCGGCGTGATGCTCGCCTCCGGCGACCCGGTCGGCGACGTCGAGGCCTGGCCGGGCGCGATCAAGGTGTTCATGGCCGAGGCCCGCGAGCACGCCTGGGTGCCGGCCGTGATGGGCTGCAGCGAGGTCGGCGGCGAGGTCTGGACCCGCGAGGCGGACCTGGACGCGCTGGAGCTGGGCGACGAGGCGATCGTCGACACCGCCACCTTCTCGCTCGCCGGCCGGGCCATGCGCAACGTCCGCCAGATGGTCAAGCGGATCGAGCGCAACGGCTACTCCTGCCAGGTGCGCCGGGTCCGCGACCTCGGCGTGGAGGAGAAGCACCGGATCGCCGACGCCGCCGCCCGCTGGCGCGGCACCGACACCGAGCGCGGCTTCTCGATGGCCCTCGGGCGCTTCGGCGACCCGCTGGACGACGACTGCGTGGTGGTCACCGCCCACAAGGCCCCGGAGGAGGGCGAGAGCGGCGACGACCTGAAGGCCGTGCTGCACTTCGTGCCCTGGGGGCCGGACGGCATCTCGCTGGAGCTGATGCGCCGCGACCGCGCGGCCGACCCGGGCCTGAACGAGCTGCTGATCGTCGCCGCCCTCCAGGCCGTGCCCGCGATGGGCGTGCGCCGGGTGTCGCTCAACTTCGCGATGTTCCGCTCGGCGCTGGCCCGCGGCGAGCGGATCGGCGCCGGCCCGGTGCTGCGGGCCTGGCGCGGACTGCTGGTGTTCCTCTCGCGCTGGTTCCAGATCGAATCGCTGTACAAGTTCAACGCCAAGTTCCAGCCCGAGTGGGAACCGCGCTTCCTGGTCTTCCCGAACACCCGGGACCTGCCGCGGATCGGCTTCGCCGCGATGCAGGCCGAGGCCTTCATCACCCTCGGCATGCCGCGCTTCGGCCGGCGGCGCCAGCGGGAGGGCCTGATGCCCACCCCGGGCGCCCGCGACGTCACCGAGGCCGCCTGAGGCACCGCCGCGACCAACGGGGCGGCGCCCGCGGGAGCCCCGGGCGGGGCGCCGGCGCGGGTAGGGCGCAGAGGCACAGCCCCCCCGGCGCCGGGGCCGCCGCGCGGCCGCGCGC
>NZ_JBHWIR010000181.1:0-1853 GCF_042731835.1 Kitasatospora sp. NPDC059817
GTCCCGGCGCAGCCCGCGCCGGTGGCGCCGCCCGCCGGCCCGCGCGGCCGGACCGGTTCGCCGATCATCGATCCGGGCCTGCAGCCCGCGCTGATCACCGCTGGCGTGGCCGCGCTGCTGGCCGGCGGCGCCGCGCTCGGGCAGGTGGCGCTGGCACTGGTGGTGGCGCTGCTCCAGGTGCTGACGGCGGCCGGCTGGTTCCGGCTGAACGGGATGTGGCCGGCCCGCCAGGGCATCGCGCTCGCCGCGCTGGCCGGGCTGACCGCGGACGCGGCGGTGCTGCTGGCGGACTCCGAGGGCAGCGTGGCGGCGGTGGTCGGCACGCTGGGCGGGTTCTTCCTACTGGTCCTGGTGCTGCAGACGTTCCGCCCCTCGGACCCGAAGGAGCGGTTCTACGCGCTGACGGTGCTCGGCTCGGCCACGGTGGTGACGGCGCTGTGCACCTCGCTGCTGGTGGCCGACTGGGTGCCGGCCGGGGTGGGCGCGGTCGCGCTGGCCACCGTGCTGGCCGCGGCGCCGCTGCCCGGTCCGAAGCTGCTGGGTCCGGTGCTGGGCCTGGCGGCGGCGGTGCTGCTGGGTCTGCTGGTGGGCGCGCCGCCGGCGCTGGGGGTGCTGGCGGGGCTGGGTGCGCTGGTCGGCCGACGCGTCGCGGCGTACGACTTCCCGTCCCGGTTCGTGCACATGACGGCGGGTGTGGCGTTGCCGCTGGCGGTGGCCTCGCCGCTGATTTGGATCGCCACGGACCTGCTGGCCGGCTGACACCCGGCAGACGACCGGCGAGTCCCGCTCCGGAACCATGCTCCGGGGCGGGACGTCGTACGGTCGGGCGGGAACGGCCTTGGCCGGGGGCCGCCATGGAACGCCGGGCAGGGAACGCCGGGCGAGGAACACCGAACGAGGACAGCGAACGACAAGGGCGACCGGCGACGACAGGGAGTGCGATGCGCGGATGGCTGAAGGCGACGATCGGCCTGGTGGTGCTCGCCGGCCTGCTGGTCGGCGCCGACCGGATCGCGGTCGGGGTGGCCGAGGACCAGGCCGCCGACCGGATGGTGAGCAGCGGCCGGATGAGCCAGCGGCCGGACATCTCGATCGAGGGCTTCCCGTTCCTCACCCAGGCGCTGTCGATGAAGCTGGACGACGTCCGGATCTCCTCCGACGGCCTGACCGTCGGCGACGGCGGCCGCCAGGTGGCGCTGCGCTCCTTCAAGGCCCGGCTGTCCGGCGTCACGGTGAGCGACAGCCTGAAGAGCGCCACGGTGGACAGCGGCACCGGCAGCGGCCTGATCTCGTACGCGGACCTCGCGCAGCTGCTGCCGCCGGCCTCCCAGCTGATGTCGGGGGCGGGCAAGCTGCCGGTGGGCGGCAACACCCGGCTGGCCCTGTCGTACGGCGGGCCGGGCAAGATCAAGGCCGCGCTGGGGCCGATCGCGGTCGGCGAGGGTTCGCTGCACAACAACGGGAGCACCGTCACGGTGGACGGCTTCCAGCTCAGCGCGCTGGCCGGGATGTTCGCCGGGGTCACCGACCAGCGGCTGGCGCCGATGAGCTTCACCCTCGACTCGCTCCCGGCCGGGCTGAAGCTGGCCGACAAGGACGGGGCGACGCCGCTGCCGGAGGGCGTGCAGCTGACCTTCGAGGGCAAGGGCGTCAAGCTGCTGGACTGACCGGCCGGTCACTTCCACTCCCGTGCCGCTCCTTCCCTCGGTTCCTTCCTCCCGTTCCTTCCGCTCCTTCCGTCTCTTGCGTTCCGCGGGGGGGGGGCGGGGCCGCGCGCGGGGGGGCGCAGGGCCAGCCGCGGCGGGGGCGCGGGGCGCGGGGCGGGGGTGGCGCGCTCGGGGGGGGGGGCGGGC
>NZ_JBHWIR010000181.1:1863-3786 GCF_042731835.1 Kitasatospora sp. NPDC059817
CGCTCCACCCCCCCCGTGCCCACACCCCCTAGCCCCCCGCGTCGATGCTGCGTGTTGGCCCCCCCCCTCCCCGCCCGCCCGTCCGGCGCGTCTCGCGGAGCGGTGTCGTTTCCGCCCGTTGTGGGCCGTCCGGGGCCGCCGGTCTCGGACGGGACGGCTGCCCGGCAGACCATGAAAGGGTCAAATCTCAGTATTCGGTCTATCTGGTCTCGGCATTCGGTACGCTGATGACAGCGGGCCTTCGGTGTCCCTAGCATCGTCGACATGAAGCGACAGACGGATCTCACGAAGCGGCGGGCGGTCGACCTGTGCCGCGTGGCCGCCTGTCTGTGTCGAATGCGCTAACTCGGCGTTTTGGCTGGGCAGTTGAAGCCCGCCGCCGATTTTCCCGGTGACCTTGCCCGGCCACCCCGGCCGGCCGTCGCCGCCGCACCCCGCAGCTCCCCGCCCGGTCGGCCTGGATCACCACCCTCGTCCCAGTATTCGGACAGGAATTCGGACCGCAGTCGCCCGGGCACCCAGCAGCACCTCCCGAGCAGAACCTTCCGCACACCGCCCTCGGATGGAGAACACCACCATGAGCCGCAGCGACGTCCTGGTCGACGCCGACTGGGTCCAGGCCCACCTGGACGACCCGAAGGTCGTCATCGTCGAGGTCGACGAGGACACCTCCGCGTACGACAAGAACCACATCCGCAACGCCGTCCGGATCGACTGGAAGCAGGACCTCCAGGACCCGGTCCGCCGCGACTTCATCGACCAGGCCGGCTTCGACGCGCTGCTCAGCGCCAAGGGCATCGCCAACGACGACACCGTCGTGCTCTACGGCGGCAACAACAACTGGTTCGCCTCGTACGCCTACTGGTACTTCAAGCTGTACGGCCACGGTGACGTCCGCCTGCTGGACGGCGGCCGCAAGAAGTGGGAGCTGGACTCCCGCGACCTGGTCGCCGAGGTGCCGGCCCGCGAGGCCACCGAGTACCGGGCGCAGGCCGTCGACTCCTCGATCCGCGCCTTCCGCGACGACGTGCTCGCGGCCATCGGCCAGCTCAACCTGGTCGACGTCCGTTCGCCCGACGAGTTCTCCGGCAAGCTGCTCGCCCCGGCGCACCTCCCGCAGGAGCAGTCGCAGCGCCCCGGCCACGTGCCGAGCGCCCGCAACATCCCGTGGGCCAAGAACGCCAACGACGACGGCACCTTCAAGAGCGACGACGAGCTCAAGGCGCTGTACGAGGCCGAGGGCATCGACCTGGCGAAGGACACCATCGCCTACTGCCGCATCGGCGAGCGCTCCGCGCTCACCTGGTTCGTCCTGCACGAGCTGCTCGGCCAGGAGAACGTCAAGAACTACGACGGTTCGTGGACCGAGTACGGCAGCCTCGTCGGCGTGCCGATCGAGCTCGGCAGCAACTGAGCCCGCGGCTCGACCGTCGTCAGAAGGGAAGACAAGACATGTGCGGTGCGAAGGCCGGCGGCCCGGACCTGGCAGGAGTTGACGTGGCGAACGAAACGATCATCCAGGGTTCGGTGACCCGCGACGGTGAGCCGGTCAACGGCTACGTCCGGCTGCTCGACGAGGGGGGCGAGTTCACGGCCGAGGTGCCCACCTCGGCGACCGGCCAGTTCCGGTTCTTCGCCCGCCCGGGCAAGTGGACCCTGCGCGCGCTGGTGCCGGGCCAGACCGTGGACCGTCAGGTGGTGGCCTCCCAGGGCACCGCCGTCGAGGTCGCGATCGCGGTCTGATCGACGCCCGATCGACCCGATCGACCCGATCCACCTGATCCGCCCGATCCACCAGATCCGCGGACGAAGTACACCGAGGGCCCTGCCGCGGGGGGGGGCCCCGGGGGGGCGCGGGGTTGTGCGTGGGTCGAGGGTGCGCAGCCGTCGCAACCTGCCGACCTCGGGCGGCAGTTCGGTCAG
>NZ_JBHWIR010000181.1:3796-14698 GCF_042731835.1 Kitasatospora sp. NPDC059817
TCCCCCCCCCTCGCCCCCACTTACCCCCCCTACCACAGTCACCGCCACACCCCCAATCCCGGCGTCAGAGTAACCCCGCGGGCCGCGCCGGGCCCGGCCCCTCGGTCGTACCGTGGAGGCGTGCAGACAAGGCGGCGGCGGCACTACTACTTCGCCCTGATGGGCGTCTGCCTGGGCCTGTTCGTGCTGGCCTGGGGCGTGGTGAGGTTCTTCTCCGTGCCCGCCGCGATCGGCATGTGCGTGGTCGCGATGGTGATCCCGCCGGCCGCCGCCGTGTTCGCCAACAAGCGGGACCCGGACGACGACTGGTGGAACGACCCGCGCTGGGACGACCCGAAGTGGGACGATCCCGGCCACGACCGGGACCGCCCCGACCACGAGGAGCACCCGTAGGCGTCAGTAGACGAGTGCCTGGACGTTGTCCGCCATGATCTCGCTGACGAAGACCTGCGCGCCCGCGATCCGGACGCCCTCGACGGTGTCCTGCTGCACGATCCCCCGGCGGGCCGCACACTGGGTGCACAGCGTCACCGAGCCGCTCGCGAGGATCGCCTCCAGCAGGTCCGGAAGCGGTGCCGCGTGCGGCAGTTCGAACTCCGCCGCCCGCCCCGGCAGGGCGAACCAGGAGGACTCCCCGGTCAGCCAGAGCGAGACCTCGATCCCGCTGGCGACGGCCACCGCCGCGACGGTGAACGCCTGCGAACACCGCTCCGGCGCATCGGCCCCGGCGGTGACCTTGATGACGAGTTTCTTCGACATGGCGCCACCTTAGAGGGCTCGCGGCCCCCGCTCGCCGTCATCCCAGGATCCCTTGGGGAAACCTTGGACGGCGGGGGAGAATCGGCGCGAACGATGACGTGGTGGGGCTCACCGCGACCGGCCGATGACCGGCGGATAGAGTGAGCGGCAGCAAAATCCACCACACTGTCGCCGCCTGGGAGCCACCCGTGTCCGGTCTGGAAATCTTCTTCGACGGTCTGCTGGCCCTCATGGCCGTGCTGATCACCTGGTTCGCCATCTTCTCGGTGATGAAGCTCTACCAGGGCCAGCGTTGATCCTGCCGTACGGTTGAGGCAGCCCACACCGACGACGACAGCGACCAGGAACATGATCGAGATCCCCTCTGACCTCCACAAGGACGTCGTCCCGCTCGCCTTCCTCCTCGGCACCTGGGAGGGCGCGGGCGTCTACGCCCCGTTGCCAGATGAAGAGGGCCCCGGCGCCGAGAAGTGCAACTTCGGCCAGGAGATCGTGATCCGGCACGACGGCCGGCCCTTCCTGGAGTTCCGCTCCCGCACCTGGGTGCTGGACAACGAGGGCGAGAAGGTCCGTCCGCTGGAGAACGAGCACGCGTTCTGGCGCATCACCAGCAACCACGACGGCACCAGCGGCGTCCGCGGGATCGAGATCTCCTCCGTCCGCGACGACGGCACCGTGGAGATCTGGTACGGCGAGCTGGCCGACGGCAAGCCGCAGATCGACGTCTCCACGGACGCGGTCGCCCGGATCGAGGGCTCGCCGGAGTACTCGGGCGGCAAGCGGCTGTACGGCTTCGTCAACGAGGAGCTGCTCTGGGTCGGCGAGAAGGCCGCCCCGAACGTGCCGCTGCGCCCGTACATGTCGGCCCAGCTGAAGAAGGTGCTCAGCCCGGCCCAGCTGATCAAGGACATCAACGACCTGCCGGACGACGGCATCGCGTTCTTCAAGTGAGCCCGGCGCTCCGCTGAGCGGTACGGCTTTCGCGTGAGGTAGGGACCGGCCGCCGGCCGGTCCCTACACTTGCCTCAGGACCCCCGACCTTGGCAGGGACAGCACCGTGGCGGACACCGGCACCACCGACTGGCAGCTCTCCGGCGACTGGAAGGCCGACCTGCGCGAACGCGGCTACCGGCTGACCCCGCAGCGGCAGCTCGTACTCGAAGCCGTCGACCGCCTCGACCACGCCACCCCCGACGAGATCCTCTGCCACGTCCGGCAGACCGCCAGCGGCGTCAACATCTCCACCGTCTACCGGACCCTGGAGCTGCTGGAGGAACTCGGCCTGGTCTCGCACGCCCACCTCGGCCACGGCGCCCCGACCTACCACCTGGCCGGCCGCCACCACCACCTGCACCTGGTCTGCCGGGACTGCGACAAGGTCTCCGAGACCGGCACCGAGATCGCCGAGCCGCTGATCAGCAGCCTGCGCGAACAGCACGGATTCGACACCGACCTCAAGCACTTCGCCATCTTCGGCCGCTGCGCCGACTGCACCGCCAAGCTCGCGGACGGCCGGTCGTAAGCTGGCCGGTATGAAGAGCCCGCTGCTGAGCCTGCCCGGAGCCGTCCCCGCCGAAGGCGCCGACGAGGGCGTCGCCGCCCACTACGGCGACATCTTCCGCGAGCAACGCAACCTCGCGCAGGGCACCGGCTTCGTCGACCTCTCGCACCGCGGCGTGCTCACCGTCACCGGCCAGGACCGCCTGGCCTGGCTGCACCTGCTGCTCACCCAGCACGTCAGCGCGCTGGCGCCGCAGGAGGCCACCGAGGCGCTGGTGCTCTCCCCGAACGGGCACGTCGAGCACGCGCTCTACCTGGTCGACGACGGCACCACCACCTGGGCGCACGTCGAGCCGGGCACCCAGGAGGCGCTGCTGGGCTACCTGGAGAGCATGAAGTTCTTCTACCGGGTGGAGGTCGCCGACGCGACCGCCGAGTACGCCGTGGTGCACCTGCCGGCGGGCTCCACCGCCTCCGTCGAGGGCGCCGCGGCGGTGCGTGAACTCCCGTACGGGCGCGACCTGTTCGTGCCGCGCGCCGAGCTGGCGAAGCTGACCGCCGGGTACGGCCCGGCGGCGGGGGTCTGGGCGTACGAGGCGCTGCGGATCGAGGGCCACCGGCCGCGGCTGGGCTTCGAGACCGACCACCGGACCATCCCGCACGAGGTGGACTGGCTGCGCACCGCCGTCCACCTGCAGAAGGGCTGCTACCGCGGACAGGAGACCGTCGCCCGGGTGCACAACCTGGGCCGGCCGCCGCGCCGCCTGGTCTTCCTGCACCTGGACGGCACCGAGGAGACGCTGCCCCCGCACGGGACGCAGGTGCGGCTGGCCGCCGAGCCGGACGGGCGCCCGCTCGGCTTCGTCACCTCCTCGGCCCGCCACCACGAGCTGGGGCCGATCGCGCTGGCGATCGTCAAGCGGAACGTCCCGGTGGACGCGGTGCTGCTGGCCGGGACGGTGCCGGGCACCCAGGACGTGATCGTCCCGCAGTAGCCCGTGCGCCCGGCTGCGGTCAGACCTCCACGAGGACGGTGAACGGGCCGTCGTTCACCAGCGCCACCTGCATGTCGGCGCCGAACCGGCCCGTCTCCACCTTGGCACCGAGCGCGCGCAGCTGGGCGACCACCTCGTCCACCAGGGGCTCGGCGACCGGGCCGGGGGCGGCGGCGTTCCAGGTCGGGCGGCGGCCCTTGCGGGCGTCGCCGTAGAGGGTGAACTGGCTGATCACCAGCAGCGGGGCCCCGAGGTCGGAGCAGGACTGCTCGACGCCCTCGTCGTCGGCGGGCAGCAGCCGCAGCGTCCACAGCTTGCGGGCCAGTTGGGCCGCCTTGGCCGGGGTGTCCTCGTGGGTGACGCCGACCAGGACGCAGAGCCCGGGCCCCTCGATCGCGCCGACGGTCTCTCCGGCCACGGTCACCCTGGCCTCGGTCACTCGCTGCACCACTGCTCGCATGCCGCCATTGTGCCGGAGGCCCGGGGCGTGCCCGCCGGGCACCCGGTGCCGTGCCCGGCGGCACCCCGGGGCGTGCGGGAGGGGCGCGTGTGCAGGTGGTGCACGCTGGGTGGTGCACGCCTGCGCGGGGTCGGGCGCCGCTCTTCCTGCGGAAAGGTCCGGTCATATCAGCCACCCCCGTTCGCCAGGGGGCCGTTCGGGTGCACGGGCGGTGCGCCCGCGCCGGGCGGGGTGGCACGCTGGTGGACCGTACGGAGGGCCCGGCGCGCCATATGGTCCGCCGCACCGGGCCGGGCTCGGCCGGGAGGTCGAGCCGGTAGGTCAGGCGTTCTGGCGGCATCGCCCCGGTGGGTGGTTGCGGCCGGGAACCGGAACCTTCGGGGGTGGCCGGGCGTGCCAACGGACGGGACGCGTGAGCCCGTCGGGGGACGGGCCGGACCGGCGGCAGGGACGCAGTGCCGCGAGCGGGCGGGATCGGACGACGGCAGGTGGGTTGGTTGATGGACGCGAGCAGCGCGGCGTGGGACCGGTCCGGGCACGTGGCGGAGGTCGCCGGGGGCGCCGGGGCCCTGGGCACGGCGATAGAGCCCGACCTGGAGCGGCTGGGCCTGGACCAGCTGCGGATCCTGCGCCGGGAGACCCTGGAGCAGGAGGCCGACCTCTCCTACCTGCGGCGGCTGCTGCACGGGCGGATGGACATCCTGCGCGCCGAACTCGACCGCCGGCCCGGCGGTCCGCCCCGGCCGGCCGGACCGCCCGGGGCGGGCGGTGCCGACGGCCCCCCCCGGCGACCTGCTGGACCGCCTCCCGGCCATCCTGACCGACGCGCCCTCCACCGTGCGGCGCTCGGCCCGGCACGTCACGCTCGGGCCGCCGCGCGGCCACGAGTCCCAGCTGGAGGCGGCCGAGCTGATGGGGGACGTCCAGCTCGCCGACCTGGCCGCGCACCCGGCGGAGGAGCTGCTGGCCGCGCTGGAGCGGCTGCGCGCGCACGAGCGCGAGGTGTCCGGGCGGCGGCAGCGGCTGCTGCGGACGGCCGACGGTTGCAGCGCGGAGATCACCCGCAGGTACCGTGATGGGGAAGCACGGGTCGAGGACCTGCTCGCAGGGGGGCCGCTCTGACCGGGTGAGGTACCACGGGCGGGCGGGGCCCGGTCCACCCTCACCCCCGGAAGGCTCCCGCCATGTCCCAGTCCGCCACCCCGCCCGTCGTCCTCGCCGAGGTCATACGCTCGGGCTTCACCGAGGGCCGCCATCACGGTTCCCTGGTGCTGCTCGCCGCCGACGGCTCGGTGGAGTTCGCGCTCGGCGACCCCGACGCTCCGGTCTTCCCCCGGTCGACCGCCAAGCCGTTCCAGGCGGTGGCCACGCTGCGGGCCGGGCTGGCGATCGAGGGCGAGCTGCTGGCGCTGGCCGCCTCCAGCCACTCCGCAGAATCGTTTCACCTCGACGCTGTCCGGGCCATCCTGAGCTCCGCCGGGCTCGACGAGTCCGCCCTGCGCACCCCGGCCGACCTCCCGCTGGACGAGACCGAGGCGGAACTGCTGCTCGGCTCCGGCGGCCGCCGCGCCCCCGTCCTGATGGACTGCTCCGGCAAGCACGCCGGCTGGCTCGCCGCCTGCGTCGCCAACGGCTGGGACACCGCGAGCTACCTCGACCCCGGGCACCCGATCCAGCGGCTGGCCCGCGAGGCCCTGGAGGAGGGCACCGGCGAGACCGCCACGCACGCCGGGGTGGACGGCTGCGGCGCGCCGCTGCTGGCCGTCACGCTGACCGGCCTGGCACGCGGCTACCGCGGCCTGGTGCTGGCCGCCGAGGGCACGGCGCCCCGTCGGGTGGCCGACGCGATGCGCGCCCACCCCGAGTACGTGGCCGGCACCCGCCGGGCCGACACCTGGCTGATGCGGGCCGTCCCCGGCGCGCTGTCCAAGATGGGCGCCGAGGCCGTCCAGGTGGTGGCGCTGCCGGACGGGCGGGCGCTCGCCTTCAAGATCGACGACGGCGGCGAGCGGGCCCGCGGCCCGGTGCTGGCGGCCGCACTGCGCCGGCTCGGGGTGACCGGCGCGGACGAGACCGTCGAGCGGATCGGGGCGGCCCCGCTGCTGGGCGGAGGCGTCCCGGTCGGGCAGGTGCGGGCGGCCTTCTAGCGGCCTCCCACGGCCTCCCGGGGGCCTGCAAGGGGCCTCCCCGGGGCCTGCCGCGGCCTCCCGGGGCCTGCAAGGGGCCTGGCAGCGGCCTTCCAGGGGATGCGAGGCGGCCGGAGGCGCCCGTCGGCGTGCGGGCGGAGCGGCGGCGGTGCACGGTGGACCGGGGGCCGTCGCACAGCTGAGGGAGTCCGCCATGACTGACCACGTGTACCGGGTGACCGAGATCGTCGGATCCTCGACCGAGAGCGTCGACGCCGCGATCCGCAACGGAGTGGAGCGGGCCTCCCGGACGCTGCGCAACCTCGACTGGTTCGAGGTGACGCAGGTCCGGGGCCACCTGGAGGACGGCGGGGTGAAGCACTACCAGGTCGGACTGAAGCTCGGCTTCCGGCTGGAGGACTGAGCCCGCTTCCGCGGCCCGGCCCAGGCCCGCTCGCAGCCCGTCCCGCAGCCCCGCTCCACAGCCCCGCCGTCGGCCCCGGCCGCCCGGTCAGCGTTCGGGCAGCACCAGCGGCACCCCGGTGCGCGGGTGCGCCAGCACCTCGACCGGGTGGCCGTACACCTCGCTGAGCAGCGGGGCGCGCAGCACCTCGGCGACCGGCCCGTCCGCGACCGTCGACCCGGCGTTCAGCAGCACCACCCGGTCCGCGTAGGCCGCCGCCAGGGACAGGTCGTGCAGCACCACGACCACGCCGTCCCCGGCGGCGGCGCGCTCCCGGGCGACCCGCAGCACCAGCTCCTGGTGGCGCAGGTCGAGGGCGGCGGTCGGCTCGTCCAGCAGCAGCAGCGGGGCGCGCTGGGCCAGCACCCGGGCCAGCGCCACCCGGGCCCGCTCGCCGCCGGACAGCGCGGTGAACGGGCGCCCGGCGAAGGCGGCGGACTCGGTGGCGGCCATCGCCTCGGCGACCACGGCCTCGTCCTCGGCGGCGGCGGCCGTGCCGGTCCAGGGGGCGCGGCCCATCCGGACCACCTCGTCGGCGGGGAACGGGAAGGACAGCGCGGCGGACTGCGGCAGCAGCGCGCGGTGCAGGGCGAGCTCGGCGGCGCCGTAGCCGGCCAGCGGGCGGCCGCGCAGCCGGACCTCGCCGCCGTCCGGACGGACGTCGCCGGCCAGGACGGACAGCAGGGTGGACTTGCCGGCGCCGTTCGGCCCGAGCAGCGCGACCACCTCTCCGGCGGCGACCCGCACCGACGCGCCGTCCAGCAGGGCACGCCCGCCGATGGTCAGCCGGATGGTCTCGGCGGTCAGCAACTCGCTTCCGGGCAGGGGCCGTTCGGGCACCTCCCGGGGGGTTCGCAATCTCATGCCCAGCCTCCCTGCCTGCTCCTGGTGCGGCGCAGCAGCCAGAAGAAGAACGGACTGCCGATCAGTGCGGTGAGCACCCCGAGCGGCAGCTCGGCCGGCTCGGCGACGGTGCGGGCGGCGAGGTCGGCGGCCACCAGGACCAGCGCGCCGCCGAGCGCCGAGGCGGGCAGCAGGAAGCGGTGGCCGGGCCCGGCCAGCATCCGCAGCAGGTGCGGGACGACCAGCCCGACGAAGCCGATGATGCCGCTGACCGCGACGGCCGCGGCGGTGAGCAGCGCGACGACGGTGATCAGCACCAGCCGCATCCGCTCGACGTCCACCCCGAGGTGGCGGGCCGGGCGTTCGCCGAGGGCCAGCAGGTCCAGCTTGCGGGCGTACAGCGGGGCGACGGCCAGGCCGACGGCGGCGAACGGCAGGACGGCGAGCACCTTGCCCCAGGTGGCCTGGGAGAGCGAGCCGAGCTGCCAGAAGGTGACCTGGCTGATCGCGGCGGAGTCGGCGGTGAACAGGAAGATCCCGATCAGCGCGCCGCAGAAGGCGTTCACGGCGACCCCGGTGAGGATCAGCGTGACCACCTCGGTGCGTCCGCCGGAGCGGGCCATCAGGTACACGGCGAAGACGGTCAGCAGGCCGCTGGCGAAGGCGAAGGCGGTGATCGTCCAGCTGCCGAGGGCGTCCAGGCCGAGCACGATGCAGGCCACCGCGCCGACCGCGCCGCCCGAGGAGACGCCGATCACGGCGGGCTCGGCCAGCGGGTTGCCGAACACGCCCTGCATCAGCGCCCCGGCGCAGCCGAGCGAGCCGCCGACCAGCAGGGCGAGCACCACCCGGGGGAGCCGGACGTTCCACAGCACCGACTCGGGCACCCGGTCCAGGGCGTGCCCGCCGAGGCCGAGCCGGTGGGCGGCGGAGGCCAGGATGTCGCCGAGCGGGATGCGGTAGGCGCCGATGCCGGCGGCGAGCAGGGCGCAGAGCACCAGGGCGGCGGCGAGTCCGGCGGTGATCAGGGTGGTCCTGCTGACGGCGGGCGCGGTCTTCGCCCGTACGGCGGTGGTCACTTGGCGTCCGCCGGGTAGAGCTGGGCGGCGATCTCGCGGAGCACCTGGGGGGTGCGCGGGCCGTAGCTGAGCAGTTGGCCGTCCTCGATCGAGACGATCCGGCGGTCGAGGCCGGCCGGGGTCTGGGCGACGCCGGGCAGCTTGAGCAGGCCGTCGACGCCGCCGACCGAGTCCAGGCCCTTGCTCATCACCAGGATGGCGTCGGGCGCGGCCTTGACCAGGGCCTCGCTGGTGAGCGGGGTGAAGTCGCCGGTGAGGCCGGCGGCGGTGCCGGCGTCCTGGCCGCCGACCGCCTCGATCAGCGAGCCGGCTCCGGAGGCGGGCCCGCCGAGCAGGTAGACGGAGGCGCTGCCGCGCAGGTAGAGGAAGGCGACCTTGGGGTGGCGGGCGGCGGCCGGGACGGCGGCCCTGGCCTCGTCGATCCGCTGTTCGGTGCGCTCCTTCAACTGCCGTCCGGCGTCCGGGACTCCGAGGGCGGCGGCGACGGTGTCGATGCGCGGGCCGACGTCGGCGAGCCGCTTGGCGTCGTCCAGGACGAGCAGCGGGACGCCGGCCGCGCGGATCTGCGCGATGGCCTCGGCCGGGCCGGTGGAGCGGTCGGCGAGGACGACGGTGGGGTGCAGCGACAGCACGCCCTCGGCGGACACGTCGTGGGCCTGGGTGATCACCGGCAGGGCGGTGGCCTGCTGGAAGGTGGTGGAGACGTCCCGGGCGACCACCTTGGGGCCGAGGCCGAGGCTGAACACCAGCTCGGAGAGGCTGCCGTTGAGCGGGATGATCCGCTCGGCGCTGGTGACGGTGACCTGGCGGCCGTCGACGGAGGTGGTGGTGGCCGGGAGCTGCGGGACGGGTTCGACGGGCAGCGGCTCGACCGCGTCGGGGGCCCGGGAGGAGCTCGCCGCGGCCGCTCCGGTGGTGGTGCCGGACGGGCCGCAGGCGGTGAGGGCGAGCAGCAGGCCGAGGGCGAGCAGCAGGAGGGCGGGCCCGCGGGCCGCCCCGGTTCGGATCGTACTGCTGCTCAACGCGCTTCCCTTCGATGGGAGTTGTCGCCGCTCCGGTCCTGGTGGAGGGGTTGCGGCGGGACTCTTGACTCATATATTAGGTTAGCCTTACCTGAGTTCCGCAAGGGGGTCGGCGCCACGCCCGACCCCTCCCTTGCCGCGTCCTTCACCACCACTGACCGCACCCCGCCGAGGAGTGATCCGCCGTGCCCCTGTCCAGCCGGCTCCGCCGTCTGGCCGCCACCCTGGTGGCCGCCCTCGCCGCCCTGCTGGCGGTGGGCCTCTCACCCGGCCCGGCACACGCGGCGGAGGGCAAGGTCGCCGGCGGGCGGCTGGACTGGGGCATCAAGCAGTCCTTCCTGACGTACATCACCGGCCCCATCGCCAAGGGGAGTTGGACGCTCAACGGCGGCGCGGCCACGGTCGGCGGCAGCACCTTCCGGTTCCACTCCGCGACCGGCGGCTACGACCCGGCGACCGGTGCGCTGACCGCCGCCTTCTCCGGCGGGGTCCGGTTCACCGGGCACCAGGAGAACGGCGCCAACGCGCTCGACCTGAGCCTCGCCCGGCTCACCGTCCGGGCCGTCCAGGGCGGCGCGGCCGGGCTGTACGCCGACGTCAGCAGCAAGTCCAAGGACACCGGACAGGTCAGCAACGCGAGCCAGGCCAAACTGGCCGAGCTCTCACTGGCCGGCGTCGACCTGCGCGGCGCGGCCGGCACCCTGACGCTCAGCAACGTGCCGGGCACCCTCACCGACGCCGGGGCCAAGGCCTTCGGCAACTTCTACCCCGCCGGGACGGCCCTGGACCCGCTCACCCTCTCGGTCAACCTGCCCGCCGCGCAGCCGACTTCGCAGGCCCCGTCGCCGACCGCCGCGGCCACCCCCTCGGCGGCCGCCGTGCCGACGCCGTCGGCGACCGCCGAGACCCCGTCCGCCGAGACCCCGACCGCCCCGCCCGGCGCCCAGGCCCCCGCCAGGACCGAGTTCGCCAACGGCGCCCTCGACTGGGGCGTGCGCCGCACCTTCCGCGACTACGTCACCGGCGCGATCGCTCAGGGCCGCTGGGAACTCGGCGCCGGCGCGGCGGACGGCGGAGCCTACTTCCGCTGGACCCCGGCCAAGGGCGGCTACGACCCCGCGAACGGCGACCTCACCGCCGCCTTCACCGGCACCGTGCGCTTCACCGGCCTGCGCAGCGGCGACACCTACGGCCTGGACCTCACCCTCGCCAACCCGGGCGTCACCGTGGCCGGCGGCCAGGGCCGACTGGTCGCGGACGTCTCCGGCCGGACCCCGGACGGCGCCACCCAGCAGCTCACCGGCGTCGAGCTGGGCGCCTTCGACCCGGCCGGCCTCAAGCCCGAGGGCGGCCTGCTGAAGGCCGTCGAGGTGCCGCTGAAGCTCACCGAGGGCGGCGCCAAGGCCTTCGGCGGCCTCTACCCGGTCGGCACCGAGATGGACCCGCTGAGCTTCGCCGTCGCGCTCGACCCGGCCGCGGCGCTGCCCCCGCTGCCGGACCTCGGCAGCGCCCCGGCCACCGCGCCGAGCGCCACCGCGACCCCCGCCACCAGCCCCTCCGCCGCGCCCGTCGCCTCCTCCTCCCAGGGCGGCTTCCCGGTGGCGGCCGTGGCCGGCGCCGCCCGGCATGGTGACGCAGGGCAGGCCCGCCCACTC
>NZ_JBHWIR010000182.1:0-5844 GCF_042731835.1 Kitasatospora sp. NPDC059817
GGGGGGGGGGGGGGGGGGGGGGGGGGGGGGGGCGCGGGGGGGGGGCGCGCGGGGGGCGGGGGGGGGGGGGGCGGGCGCCCCCCCCGCCCCCCCCCCCCCCCCCCCACCGCAGCTGCCGAGCTGGAGGGAATATGTAGGTCGGTCTACAGATTCGGCAGGCAGGTGCGGGCTCGGGGCTGTGCCGGGTGGGGTGGGGGGTCGGCGAGTTGGGTGCGCAGGCGTAGCAGGGCGTCGCGGATGCGGGTCTTGACGGTGCCGAGGGGGGCGCCGAGGGCTTCGGCGGCCTGGGCTTGGGTGCGGCCGCCGTAGTAGACCAGCAGCAGGCATTCGCGCTGGACGTCGGTGAGGGTGGCCAGGGCGCGGCGGAGCCGTTCGCGTTCCCGGCCGCGGTCCAGGTCGCGTTCGACCTGGTCGGCGACCTCGTCGAAGACCGGGGTGTAGGCGCGCAGGGCGGCGGTGCGGTCGCGGTCGGCGGCGGCCTGCGCAGAGCGGACCCGGTCGACGGCGCGCCGGTGGGCGAGGGTGAGCATCCAGGGCAGGACCTCGCCGCGCTCGGGACGGTAGCGCGCCGCCTCCCGCCACACCTGGAGGAACACCTCCTGGGTGACCTCCTCGGCCTGGGCGTGGTCGCGCAGCACCCGCAGCACCAGGCCCAGGACGGTTCCGGCGGTGGCGGCGTACAGCTCCTCGAAGGCCCGCTCGTCGCCGCCGGCCACGCGTGCCGCCAGGGCGCGCAACCCGGCCTGCCCGCCGTCGCCCGGGTCGGTGCCGGAAGGTTCGGTGCCAGGGGTCTCGCCTGCCGGGGGCCGGGGCGCCGGGGACCGGGCGGCCGGCCGGTCGATCAGTGCGTGCACACGGCGACCGTCTCGGAGCGGCCACCGCCTGGGCTACTCGCATCGTTTGCGCATCGTTGTGCCCGCGCGTGTGCCCGCGCGTGTGCCCCCGGGCTGCCGTGGTGGTCCGGCCCGTCCGGCTTCGAAGCGTTGTGAGCCGCGTCACTTTCGCGGTGGCGGTGCAGCAGGGCGGTGCCGGGGTCCGTCATGGGGGCGAAGGTGACGGCGGAAGAGTGAGAAGAGTGAAGAGAGCGAGGGCGGCGGGTGAGGCTGCGCAGGGCCAGTCCCGGGATCGACTTCGTCGAGTTCGTACAGCAGCGTTCGGGCGCGCTGTTCCGGACGGCGTACGTGCTCACCGGGGACGCACACACCGCGGAGGACCTCGTCCAGGAGGCGCTGGAACGGTCCTGCCGCAACTGGCGGCGGGTGGCGGCCGCGGAGGCGCCCGAGGCGTACGTGCGCCGGATCCTGGTGAACCTGGTCAACGACCGCTGGCGGCGGCTGAGCCGCTCCGGTGAGCGGCCCGGCGCGGCGCCCGGCGCCGAGCACGCCGACCCGCGCGACGCCTACCGGTCGGTGGAGTTGCGCGCGGAGCTCGTCACGGCGCTGCACACGCTGCCGATGGGGATGCGCACCGTGGTCGTCCTGTACTACCTCCACGACCTGGGGGACCAGGAGATCGCGCAGACGCTGGACATCTCCCCCGGCGCCGTGCGCTCCCAACTCGCCCGCGGCCTCGCGAAACTGCGGGCCGCACTGCCCCGGCAGGACGTCCCGTCCGCGCCGCCGACCTCGCGCGGAGGTGCGTGATGACCCGCTTCCCGTCCCACGATCCCGACCCCGGCCACCCTGCCTCCGCCCCCGACCCCGACTTCGACAAGGAACTCCTCGCCGCCATGACCGCATTCGCCGACAACACCCCGGCCCCCGCCATCGACGCCCTCGCCATCCGGCGCACGGTGCGCCGTCGCACCGTGCTCAGCGGCGCGGTGGCGGCGGCCGCGGTGGTCGCCATCGGCACGGGTGCGGCACTGCTCGCGCCGGGTTCGGGCCCGTCGCCCTCCGGTGGCCTGCCCGCGGGCCCCGCGAACGCTTCGGCGCCGATGTCCTCCGGCGCGCCATCCCCCGCCGGGTCCGCTCCCGCGCCCGGGCCGTCGATGGCCTTCGGCACCCCCACGCCGCCGCCGATGCAGCCGACCGACGGGGTGCAGGTGAGTGTGCCGCCGGTCGCCAATCTGGCCAAGGACGCGGCCATCAGGGCGCTGGAGACGGCGGAACTGCGCTACGAGGTGCACGAGTTCACCGACTGGAACGTGCCCGCCGGGTCGGTCATCAACTCCGTGCCGCAGGCCGGCCACACCGTACCTGCGCACTCGACGGTCCAGGTGTTCGTCTCCAAGGGCAGGCCGGGCCGATGACCGGCACTGTCGCGTCCAACGCCGCTACGCAAGCTGCGAGTTGACGATATCCTCCGGCCTCCCGCCACACGGGCGGCGAAGCGGCCGGGCAAGGCCGTGCGCAGCAGGGTGGGCGGGCCGTGGACTGGGCCGGCCGGGTGAGGAGCGACGCGGTGGCGGCCCCCTGCCCCGGCCCCCCTGCTGCGGGCCCCACCTGCGGCGATCTAGGGTGCAGGCATGATCTCCTCACCGATATCCGGCCCCGACCAGGCGATGCGGGTGCTGATGGAGGGCAATGCCCGTTTCGTCGCGGGCAGCCCGGAGCACCCCAACCAGGACGCCGGGCGCAGGGCCGCCCTCGCGCCGGCGCAGCGGCCCTTCGCGGTGCTGTTCGGCTGTTCGGACTCCCGGCTGGCGGCCGAGATCATCTTCGACCGGGGGCTGGGCGACCTGTTCGTGGTGCGGACGGCCGGGCACGTCACCGGGGCGGAGGCGCTGGGCAGCATCGAGTACGGGGTGAGCGTGCTGGAGTGTCCGCTGGTGGTGGTGCTGGGGCACGACTCGTGCGGCGCGGTGGGCGCGGCGATGGAGGCGCTGGACCAGGGGCGGCTGCCGGGCGGCTTCGTGCGGGACGTGGTGGAGCGGGTCACCCCGAGCGTGGTGTCGGCCCGGGCCGCGGGCATCGAGGACCCGGACGGGATCGTCGACGAGCACATCCGCCAGACCGTGGACCTGCTGCTGGAGCGTTCCCAGCTGCTGGCCGCCAAGGTGGCCGAGGGCTCGGCGGCCGTCGTGGGCCTGTCCTACCGGCTGCGCGACGGCCAGGCCCGTACGGTGGCCGCTCGCGGTGCGGTCAGCGCCGCGTTCTGACCGTCGGCCCGTACGGGTGCTGAACCCGCCCGTACGGCCGAACCGGCGCGTAGGGCCGGCCAACGTAGGGCCGTCTGCCCCCGCCGGGGCCGGGAACGCCGGGGGCCGGGAACGCCGTGTCCGATCACCGCCAGCGCCCTCTCCCGGGCGGGGGCAGAGTCGGAGGCCGGCAACGGTTTCCCACTCAAGGACGGCATTCCCGTGCACAAGGCCACCGATCTCAAGGTCCTCTACTTCGGCACCCCGGTGGTGCTGATCAGTTCGCGCAACGAGGACGGCGGCGCCAACCTGGCGCCGATGTCCTCGGCGTGGTGGCTGGGGCAGTCCTGCGTGCTGGGCCTCGGCAACACTGCCCAGACCGCTGTCAACCTGCGGCGCGAGGGCGAGTGCGTGCTCAACCTGCCCTCCTCCGGGCAGGTGGACGCCGTCGACGCCCTCGCGATGCTGACCGCCAATCCGGATCTGACCGAGCGCCGGCGCCAGCAGGGCTACCGCTTCGAGCGGGGCAAGTTCGCCGCCGCCGGGCTCACCGAGCAGCCGTCGGAGCTGGTGCGGGCGCCGCGCGTCGCCGAGTGCCCGGTCCAGTTGGAGTGCCGGTTGGAGGCGGCCACGCCGCTGGCGGGCAACCCGCAGTGCACCGCTTTCGAGGTCACCGTGGTGCGCGCGCACGTCGAGGAGCGCCTGCTCGTGCCCGGCACGGACCACTACGTGGACCCGCTCGGCTGGGATCCGCTGATCATGAAGTTCTGCGAGTTCTTCGGCGACGGGCGCCGGCTCGCCCCCTCCCGCCTTGCCGAGGGCTGGCAGATGCCGGGCCGCCTGCCCGTCGGTGTCCGGGCCTGACGCCCCGCCGCAGGTCCGCGAGCCCCCGCCGCCCGCCCGACCGCCCGACCGCCTAGTCAGCCGCCGCGGCGGGCACCAGGTCGTGGAGCAGGAAGTGGAGCTCGGTGTCGTCCGTCGACTCCATCCACAGCCCGTCGGCGTCGAGCACCGAGGCCGCGACCACCCGCGCCTCGGCGACGAGTTCGGGGTGGGAGTCGAAGCCCGGCCACGGCAGGACGGGGAAGTCGTTGTCCTCGCCGAAGCGCCGCACCTGTTCGATGTCGCCCAGGACGGCGGGCGGCAGCGACTCGTTCGCCCAGGACCACAGCCAGGTCTGCCGGGCGAGGCTGACGCTGCCGATCATCGTGAGCCGGCCGGTGAGGAACACCTCGCTCTTGCGCGGCCACTTCCTCTTGCGCGACCAGGTGATCCGCGCGTCGTCCATCGACCAGTGGTACTGCACGTCACCTGACAGTCCGAAGCGCTCGACCATGAGGGCCTGCCGCGCGCGGGCACGTTCGCGGGCCGCGATCACGACGCCCTCCCACCGGGAGTGGTCGTGCTTCGAGTGGTCGTCCACCGTGCCTCCTCGTACGGAACTGCCGGCAAGATCATCCCATCCGGCCTGCTGCTCCGTCCGAGCCCTCGGCCCCACCCCGGCGTGATCCGGAAGAGAGCCCCTACGCGCTGGCGCCGCAGGAGTCGCAGATGCGGGTGGCGGGCAGTTGGAGGAAGCAGGAGGGGCAGATCGCCGGGGGGCGGGGCGGGGTGGCGGCGGCCGCCTTGCGGTTGACGGCCGCTTGCAGGCGCGGGGCCAGGGCGGGGGTGCCGCCGTCGGCGGGCAGTTGGGCGCCGAAGTGCCGGTAGCAGGCGAGGCGGGCGGCGGCGGCGTGGTGTTCGCGGTCCATGTCCGCTGCGAGCGGCGGCTGTCCGGCCACGGCCAGCACCTCCTGGTAGCCGACGCCGACCATGCCGTCGGTGGAGTGGACCACCAGTGCGGTCAGCGGCGGGTCCCCGCGGCGGTGTGCCTCGCGCACCACCAGGGCCAGGACTTTGCCGATCCAGGTGCGCTGGTGCACCCGGGTGCGCACTCCGGCCGCCTCCTGGACGGTCTCGGCCAGTTCGGAGTAGGTGATCACCGCGTGGTAGCGGCGGGCCACGTCCACCAGGGCCGGGTAGGCGGCCCTGGTCCAGGCGACCTGGGCCTGGGTGGAGCTGACCGCCGAACCGTCCGCGACCCGCCAGTAGCCGCGCTGTTGCTGTTCCATTCGACCGCCCCTGAAACCTCGTCCGCCGGCCCCCGCCGGGAGCGAGGCTACCCCGCCCTGTGGCGCCCCGGGCCGCCGGGGGCTTGACTTCAAGTGCTGTTGAAGTCGTCGAATAGTCCCGACCGCAGCCGTACGGGCATCGCGGTCGATGCCCCGCCCGTACGGAACGACCCGGGTCCGGGGCCGCCTGCTTCCCTATCGTGCCGCAGGCGGCCCCGGCCCCGTCGTCGTCCGCCGGCCCACCACCCGCCACGGGGCGCAGGCCGGGCGTCACCAGCAGAGCCCGGGGCCGGGCGTCACCGGCAGAGCCGCACGGCGGGCTCAGGCCGCCGCTTCGGCGAGGGTGTGGGCGACGAGGGCGTTGGCGTGGCCGTGGCCGAGGCCGTGCTCGGTCTTGAGCCAGGCGACGAGCTCCATGTGCTTGCCGAGCGGGGAGGCCCGGATGAGGTCCTTCCACTCGGCGACGGGTCGGCCGTACTTCTTCTCGATGGACGGGAAGTAGCTGGCGGGGCCCTTGGCGGGGGTGGCGGTCATGGTCGGTACGCCCTTTCGGGAACGGATGCGGGGGGCGGCTCACCACCGTAGTCCCCCCCCCCCACATACAAAAAAACCCCCGCCCAAAATAAGAGAGTCCACAAACACACAAAAACCATG
>NZ_JBHWIR010000182.1:5854-7590 GCF_042731835.1 Kitasatospora sp. NPDC059817
GGTCTACCCAGGTAGGACCGCGACCGCATCGTCAACTCATCGCCCGGCCAAAGTGATCTGCGTCACACTCCGACCTTGCGCTTGGCCCGCCGCCGGGCGACGGGGGCGAGGGCGGGGTCGGCGTTCCAGGCGGCGACGGGGTTGCCGAGCCAGCGGGTGGTGCCGGGGACGTTCTCGCCGCGCATGACCAGGGAGGCGGGGCCGACGGTGGTGCCGGCGCCGAGGGAGGAGTTGAGCAGGACGATGGAGTGCGGGCCGGTGGTGGAGCCGGGGCCGAGGTGGACGGGGCCCAGGCGCATGACCCGGTCGTGGAAGAGGTGGGTCTGCAGGACGGTGCCGCGGTTGACGCTGGCGCCGGCCTCGACGGTGACGAGGTCGCTCTCGGGCAGCCAGTGGGTCTCGCACCACACGCCGCGCCCGATGTGGGCGCCGAGGCTGCGCAGCCAGGCGTTGAGGTAGGGCGTGCCGGTGATGGTGGAGCCGCCGAAGGGCATGGCGAGTTCCTCGACGAAGCTGTCGTAGAGCTCGTTGCGCCACACGAAGGTGGACCACAGGGGGTGTTCGGCGACGCGGAAGCGTCCGACGAGGAGCCACTTGGCGGCGGTGGTGACCAGGCAGGCGATGAGGGCGGCGCCGATGAGGACGAGGCCGGCGGCGGCGAGGGCGCGCGTGAGGCCGTAGTCGTCGCGCAGTTCCTGGAGGGTGGCGAGGACGAGGTCGCCGAGGAGGGCGGCGAGGACGATGGGCAGCAGGCGGCACAGTTCGACGCCGGCGCGGGCCCACATCAGGCGCCGGGGCGGGTTGTAGGTGCGGGCGTCGCCGCCGGCGGCCGCGACGCGCGGCAGGGCGAAGGCGGGGCGGCCGAGCCAGGAGGAGCCTTCGGGGGCGTTGACGGGGGTGTCGGACAGGACGCCGACGAGGGAGTTGTCGGGCAGTCGGCGGCCGGGGCCGACGATGCCGGAGTTGCCGACGAAGGAGCGGCGCCCGACGTGCGAGGGGCCGATGTGCAGCCAGCCGCCGCGCAGTTCGTAGGGGGCGACGAGGGTGTCGTCGGCGAGGAAGGCGCCGTCGTCGACGCGCATCAGGCCGGGCAGGGACAGGACGGTGGAGGCTTCGACGCGGCGGCCGACCTTGGCGCCGAGCAGGCGCAGCCACACCGGGGTGAAGAGGCTGGCGTAGAAGGGGAAGAGGGTGCGCCGGGCGGTGTCGCTGAGTCGGGTGACGGCCCAGGCGCAGTAGGCGACGCGGCCGTGGGCGGGGTGGAAGCCGGGGCGCAGCGGGATGGACAGGAGGCGGACCATGATCGCTATCAGCGTGGCGTGGCACACCAGGGTGAGGGCGGCCAGCGGGATGGTGGCGGGCAGGAGTTGGAGGAGGGCCGCGGTGAGGGTGCGGTCGGTGTCGACCATCGTGAAGACGATGGCGAGCGCGGGGAGGGCGGCGATGATCGGCAGGAGGCCGAAGACGGTCAGGCCGACGCCGTAGGCGAGGTTCCAGAAGCGGGAGCGGGGGGTGGCGGCGGCTGCGGGCCAGGTGGTGCGGGCCTCGGTGGAGGGCCGGGCCGGGGAGCCGTGCCAGTGTTCGCCGGCGGGTACGGCGCCGGTGACGCAGGAGCCGGGGGCGATGTCGGCGCCGGCGCCGCCGCGGGCGCCCGGGCGGGGGGGGGGGCGGGCCCCCCGGCGGGGGCCCGCGCCCCCGGGGCGGGGGGCCGGGGGGGGGGGGGGGCGCTCCCGCCC
>NZ_JBHWIR010000182.1:7600-14677 GCF_042731835.1 Kitasatospora sp. NPDC059817
CGCGTGTGAGCGAGGTGGGGGGGGCGTGGGGGGCGCCGGGGCCGTGGCGGGCGCCGGGCTTGAGGGTGGAGCGGCCGCCGTTGCGGGCGCCGTCGCCGATGTCGATGCGGCCGAGGTGGAGGGTGTCGCCGTCGAGCCACCAGCCGGCGATGTCGGCTTCGGGTTCGACGGTGGCGCCGGCGCCGATGCGGGCGAGGCCGGTGACGGGGGGCAGGGTGTGCAGGAGGACGCCGGCGCCGATGCGGCAGCCGAGCGCGCGGGCGTAGCGGCGGGCCCAGGGGGTGCCGGCGAGGGCGCCGACGCCGAAGAGGGTGACGGCGCGTTCGGCGGCCCACAGTCGCAGGTGGGCCTGGCCGCCGCGGGGGTGGCTGCCGGGGCGCAGGCCGGCGGTGAGCAGGCGGGCGGTGCCGGCGGCGAGGAGGGTGCGGCCGGGGGCGCTGTAGAAGAGGAGGAGGCCGGCGGCGACGGGCCACCAGGAGCTGTGCGGGGCCCAGCTGAGCTG
The DNA here is from genome assembly GCF_042731835.1 of Kitasatospora sp. NPDC059817. Lineage (NCBI taxonomy): Bacteria > Bacillati > Actinomycetota > Actinomycetes > Kitasatosporales > Streptomycetaceae > Kitasatospora > Kitasatospora sp. NPDC059817. The sequence goes on from NZ_JBHWIR010000182.1 coordinate 8,103, forward strand.
GTTGCCGATGAGGTTGTCGAAGGCGGTGAGGGCGAGGATCCAGCGCAGTCCGGAGATGCTGAAGACGCCGAGCAGGATGAGGGTCTGCCACAGGCCGGCGCTGGCGGGAGTGCGGCGCACGGTGCGGACGGGGGTGGGGGTGTGTGCGGCGCCGCCGGTATGAGGGGGGCCGGCGAGGTTGTCGAGGTAGTCGGCGAGGTCGCCGAGGACGGGGTGGGCGTAGAGGTCGGCGACGGAGACGCCGGGGTGGCGGGTGCGCAGTTCGGAGACGAGGCGGGCGGCGGTGAGGCTGGAGCCGCCGAGGGCGAAGAAGTCGTCGCCGGGGCCGGGGGCCGTGCCGAGCATGCCCTCCCAGCGGCCGGCGAGCCAGCCGGCGGTGCCGTCCAGGGGGGCGGCGGTGCCGGGGGTGGCGGTGCCGGTGGTGGCGAGCGGCCAGGGCAGGGCGTTGCGGTCGACCTTGCCGGAGGTGCGGGTGGGCAGGGAGTCGACGAGGGCGAGGACGGGCACGAGCGGGGCGGGCAGGCGTCCGAGCAGGTGCTGGCGGGCGGCGGTGAGGTCGGGGGTGGTGCCGGGCTGGGCGACGAGGTAGCCGATCAGCAGGTCGGCGCCGGCGGGGCTCTTGCGGACGGCGGCGGCCGCGGCGCGGATGCCGGGCAGGGCCTGGAGGGCGGCGTCGATCTCGCCGAGTTCGATGCGCCGGCCGCCGAGTTTGATCTGGTCGTCGGCGCGGCCGACGAAGACGAGGCCTTCGGGGTCGTTGCGCACGAGGTCGCCGCTGCGGTAGACGCGCGGGGAGGCGAGGGCGGGGTGGGCGCTGAACTTCTCGGCGTCCTTGGCGGGGTCGAGGTAGCGGGCGGTGCCGATGCCGGTGATGAGGAGTTCGCCGGTCTCGCACCAGGGGACGGGGTGGCCGGCGGCGTCGACGACGGCGATCTCCCAGCCGTCCAGGGGGGTGCCGATGCGTACGGGCTGGCCGGGGAGCATGCGGGCGGCGGTGGCGACGACGGTGGTCTCGGTGGGGCCGTAGGTGTTCCAGAACTCGCGGCCGGGGGTGGCCAGGCGCTCGACGAGTTCGGCGGGGCAGGCCTCGCCGCCGACGATGATCAGGCGCACGGCGTCCAGGCACTCCTGCGGCCACAGGGCGAGCAGGGTGGGGACGGTGGAGATGGCGGTGATGCGGCGTTCGACGAGCCAGGGGCCGAGGTCGGTGCCGGCCTTGACGAGGGAGCGGGGGGCGGGCACCAGGCAGGCGCCGTGGCGCCAGGCCAGCCACATCTCCTCGCAGGAGGCGTCGAAGGCCACCGACAGGCCGGCCAGGACACGGTCGCCGGGGCCGAGCGGCTGCTGCCGCAGGAAGAGGCGGGCCTCGGCGTCGACGAAGGCGGCCGCGGAGAGGTGGGTGACGGCGACGCCCTTGGGGCGGCCGGTGGTGCCGGAGGTGAAGATGACCCACGCGTCGTCGGCGGGGGTGGGCCAGACGGGGTTGCCGCGGGGCCCGGCCCCGGAGCCGGGGGCGAGCCGGCGTTCGGCGCCGAGGACGGCGCACACCTGGGCGTCCTGCCAGATCATGTCGGCGCGCTCGTCGGGGTCGTCGGCGTCGACGGGCACGTAGGCGGCGCCGCAGCGCAGCACGGCCAGGATGGCGACGTACAGGTCGGCGGTGCCGGAGGGGATGCGCACGCCGACCCGGTCCCCGGCGCCGATGCCGTGCCCGGCGAGGACGCCGGCGAGGGTGTCGACCTCGTGCATGAGGGCGCGGTAGTCGAGTACGGCGGTGCCGGTGTCCAGCGCGGGTGCGTGCGGGTGGGCGTCGGCGGTGGCGGTGACGATGTCGAGCAGGCTGCGGGGGTGCGCGGGCCGGACCGCCGGCCAACCGGCGGCGTGAGCGGGCCCGGGACGGTTCAGCGTTCCCGGGCCTGCCATGTCCTGGCGTGCGTCCATAAGGAGTGTCCTCGGCTGGGAGTAGTCATTAAGGATGAATGCGGGGAGTCACCTTGCGTGGTGCCTCACTCACCATGACTCCACTGGGAGCCCGCTGGATGCCGTGGAGGTGGAGTCAAAGGAACTTTTCATTTTCGGCGACATATGGGGGCATCAGGGAACGATTCGAAAGTCATTTCGGGGTTTTTCGATCGCTTTCGGCGGCGAAGGGTAATCGCCGGAGGCAGGAGGCATATGACGCGAAGGCGAAGAGTGGTCTACGCCATAGCGGCGGGGACGCTACCGGTAGTGAAAGCGGACCCGCCAGATCTGGAGGTTTAGCGATGATGGTGGCCGGATCCCGCCGGTGGCCCGCGGGGGGCGGGGGCGGCCTCGGGGGCGCCGTCGGGAGCGGCGCGTCCGGCACGGAGGGCGGCGCACGGCTCGTCTGGTACGCGGCGTACGGGTCGAACCTGCACGCCGCCCGGCTCGCCTGCTACCTGCGCGGCGGCCGCCCCGACGGCGGCGCGCACACCTACCCCGGCTGCCGCGACCACCACCCGCCGCGCCGGGACGTGGCCGCGACCCTGCCCGGCACGCTGTACTTCGCGCGGGAGTCGGCGGTGTGGGGCGGCGGCAGCGGCTTCTACGATCCGGACGCACCGGGTGAACTCCCCTTCCGGGCCTACTTGATGACGGTCAGTCAGTTCAGCGACATCGCCGCCCAGGAGATGCGCCGCTCCCCCGACACCGACCTCGACCTCACCCGCACCCTCACGCACGGACGCGACCGGCTCGGGCCCGGCCGGTACGAGACGCTGGTGCACGCGGGCGAGTTGGACGGGCACCCGCTGCTGACCTTCACCGCCCCCGAAGGCCTGGCCGGCGCCGCACTCAATCCACCCTCGGCGCCCTATCTGCGCACCCTGGCCGCAGGCCTGGCCGAGTCCCACGGCTGGAACGCGCACCGCTGCGCCGACTACCTGGCCTCCCGCCCGGGCGCCGCCGGGCACTGGACCGCGGCGGACGTCCTGGCCGCACTGGGCGGTGGTCTGGACCTTTAGGTCCCGTTCACCCCGTGGTGACCGTACGGTGACAACTGCGTGGGTTCCGGCCACATCAGGCAAAGGAAACGCCAGGCCACCGCACGGGTGAACCGGCGCCTCCCGCCGGCGGCTGGCGGCGGGAGGCGGCGGCCACACGGCGGCTTCGTCCAATTCGGGTTGAAGACCGCGACCGTACGCGGTATCGTTTTCCGGGACGGAGGAGGGGGACGGCGCGGTTGGCGAGCGCTTCGGCGGCGCGGGCGGCCTGGGCGGGGGCCATGACGTCCGGGAGTTCGTGGGCGCGGACGAAGCGGGCGCCGAACAGTCCACTGCGATGCCGGGGCGGGACGGTGAGGCGGGTGTCATCGCGCACGGTGCCGCCGTCGAAGACGAGGTTGAGGCGGCGGCACCCTCGGCCTGATGCTCGACCAGCTCGAACACAGAATCCTGATAGAGGGTTTCCCCGAGTACGCCGACAAGGAAGCCGAAGCGACCGCCATCCGGCTCTTCCAGATCGGGGTCATCTCAGGGCTGCTGCAGACTCCCGAGTATGCGGCAGCCTATGAACAGGCACCGGTCACGCGCGGGACCGTCACTCAGCAGCAGGCCGATGAGCGCATGCGGTTCCTCCTCGCCCGGCAGGAACGGATCGACCGACCGTCTCCGCCGTACGTCCAGGCCGTACTCGACGAGTGGAGCCTGCGACGGCCGATCGGCGGGCCTGCGGTGATGGTGGGCCAGCTGGCCCACCTGGAGAAGTTGGCCGGTCTACCGAACATGACCATCCAGGTAGCCCCGCTCAGCCTCGGAGAGCAACGGCCGTTCGCGCATCCAGTGACACTTCTGACGATGCCGAATCGTTCGCTGCTCGGCTATTCGGAGAGCCACCTGCGCGGCCATCTGGAGCGCGACGCCGAAACCCTCGCAGGCTGGGCCAGGGAGTACGATCGGCTGCAAGCCGAGGCACTGCCTCTGGCCCCGTCGCTTGAGCTGATCCGCGCAGTACGGAAGGAATTTGAAAGTGCACCTTGACCTATCCGGCGCTCGCTGGCGCAAGAGCACGTTCAGCGGCCAGGGCGGCGAATGCATCGAGGTAGCGGACGGCTTCCCCGGCATCGTCCCGGTCCGCGACTCCAAGGACCCCAACGGCCACACCCTCGCCTTCCCCGCCGATGCCTGGCAGGCCTTCGTCACCGCCGTCGGCACCGGCGAGTTCGACGCCAGCTAGGCCTATCTGACGCCGGAGTGGGAAGTCATCCCCATCGACTTCCCACTCCACCCGCAGGAGGCAACCGCGATGAACACCACCTGGCGCAAGAGCACGTACAGCGGCAGTGGCGGTCAGTGCATCGAGGTCGCCGACGGCTTCACCGGCGTGCAGCCCGTCCGGGATTCCAAGGACCCCGACGGGCCCGTCCTCCTCTTTCCCTCCCCCGCCTGGCAGGCCTTCGTCGCCGCCACCCGCGCCGGCGAGTTCGACGTCCGGTAGCAGCAACTCCGGCCCCGCCGCCCCGATCCGGCGGTTTCTAGGGGCCTTCTCAACCCCTCCGCCCGGTTCAACCCGCCAGCGCGACCTCAGGGGGTGATGAACGGATGATCTGGCCCAACACCGTGCGGGCGAACGTCAAGACCGGGCGCGACCGGGAGGTGTTCGCCGTCTACCCGTACCGCTCGGCCTGCCCGCAGTCGGTCTGGGCGCAGCTGATCGCCGAGGCCAGGTCCGACGTCTTCCTCGCGGGGTACACCAACTACTTCGTGTGGCTGGAGCAGCCCGCGCTGCTTCAGACTCTGCGGCGCAAGGCCGAGAGCGGTTGCCGGGTCCGGTTTCTCCTCGGGGATCCGGACTCCGACACGACGCGTCAGCGCGAGCAGGTCGAGGACGTGGCGCTCACGGTGTCCACCAGGATCAGGGTCACCCTGGAGAACCTGGCCAAGCTCTCCGGTACCGAGGGCTTCGAGGCCCGGTTCAGCGCTCCGGACGACGGTCCGAACCATGTCGGCCTCTCCGTCTTCCGCTTCGACGAGCACGCCCTCGTCACGCCTCACCTCGCCCGCGCCGTCGGCCACGACTCGCCGCTGATGCACCTGCGGCGCAGCGGGGAGAACGGCATGTTCGACCGCTTCGCCGAACACGTCGAAGAACTCTGGTCCCGGGGCGGCGACATCCGGACCGGCCCGCACTGACACCTGCGCCTAACCCGGCGCCGGAGTGGGAAGTCATCCCCATCGACTTCCCACTCCACCCGCAGGAGGCAACCGCGATGGCGATCACCTGGCGCAAGAGCACGTACAGCGGCGGGCAGAACGGCTGCGTTGAGGTCGCCGACGGCTTCACCGGCGTGCGGCCCGTCCGGGACTCCAAGGACCCCGACGGGCCCGTCCTCCGCTTCCGCTCCCCTGCCTGGCGGGCCTTCGTCGCCGCCGTCCGCGCGGGCGAGTTCGACGACCGGTAGTGGCAACTCCTGGGTGGGATGAAGGAGCTGTCGGGTCCGGGTGACCGCGTGCGTCAGCGGTCGGGGGTGTGGGCAGTCGGGCGGACGGCGTCGGGCAGCAGGTGGAGTTCGTAGGGGGTGTAGCAGTCCGCCATCTCGCCTCCGACCACGGCGCCGCAGCGGCAGGCGCGGTTGGGCGGGCCGTCGCCGGGGGCTCCGCAGCAGCCGGGTGGGCCGGTCGTTGTCACGTGCCCGGTGAGGCCGGTCCCGTCGTCGGGGTGCAGGACGAAGGTGTTCCGGGGCCCGGCCGAGACGACGACCATTCCGTCGAAGTCACTGATGCACGGGCCGCCGGGGTAGGCGGGGGGACAGCCGTCCTGGTCCTCGGCCGGGACGAACGGCGGTCCGTACGGCTGCGGATCGACGGCGTAGTGGCCGCGGGGCATGGTGGGCGGGGCCTGTCGGCGGCCGTTGACGAGCTCGCCCTCGAACAGGTGCCGGGCCGGAACCGCCGGGAGGGGCTCAAGGTCGGCCGTGAGGGCCTCGCCGCAGGCGGCGCAATGAAAAATCGTCATCGCGGCATGTCTACAGCGCCGGCCCTCACCTCGCAACGGGATTCCGCTCCCCGCCGGGCGGGGGCTCGCCCGTCAGCCGAACCGGAACACCCGGTCTGGCCAACTGCCCTCGGGCGTCGCGCCGTCGAGGGCCTCGCTGATCGTCCGTTCCTCGTAGGCGAAGTGGGATTCCATGATCGCCGTGAGGCCGTCGAGTTCGCGCCCGACCGCTTCCAGTCCTTCGCCGGGCGGTTCGGCCGATTCGGCGGCGTGGTCGGCGAGTTCGCGCACCCGGGTGAGGATGGCGGCGATCATCTCGTGGTCCTCGACGAGTTTGGCGACCGTCCCGGCGAGCTGTGGGCGTTCGCGCACCAGCTGGGCGAACATGCCCTCGTCCTCGCCCTGGTGGTGTGCCGTCAGTGCGGCGCAGAAGGCCAGGCAGTGGGTGCGCAGTGCGTCGCCGTCCGGGCGGCGCTGTCCGATCCCGGCTCTGATACGGCCGACCTGGCGGCGCAGTTCCTGGTGTGCTCGGGAGAGTTGAAGGCTCAGGGCGACCACGCGGTCGCCGTCATGGGAAGCCACGGGAGGCGGCCCCTTCGGTTCCACACCTCCATGCCTGACGC
>NZ_JBHWIR010000183.1:0-14472 GCF_042731835.1 Kitasatospora sp. NPDC059817
GCCCGCGGCCCCGCGTCGCGCGCGCGCCCCCGCGCGGGGCGGGGGCCCGCCCCCTGGGGGCCGTCGCGCGCTCGGCGCGGGGCCGCCCGCGCGCCGCCCCCCCCCCCCCCCCTCTTCGTTGTGCTCGCTCTTCGGCGGGCGCTGCTAGGCGTCGGCGGGCGCTGCTAGGCGCCGCCGGTGTGCACGCTGAACGCCGAGCGGCGGGCCGCCCGCGCCACACCCGGATCCGGGTGCACGCTCGAGACCGCCGACAGCACCGAGGCCGCCCGCGGGTGCCCCGACTGCCGGGCCCGGGCGAACAGCCGCACCGGATCGCCCGCCGCGGCGCCCTCGACGTGGCCCACCAGCAGCTCCGTCTCGCCGTGGTCCAGCACCGCCGCCGCCGTGTCCACCCACAGCCAGGCCGCGTCCTCCGCCCCCAGCACGTCCGCCGGCGAAACCCCCTCGTCCGAGCGCTCCGCCAGCCACAGCAGCGCGTACGGGCGCAGCACCGGCTCGTCCACCGACCCCCGCACCGCCTGCTCCGCCGGGCCGCCGGCCACCCGCAGCGCCTCGAAGGCCAGCCCGCGCACCAGCGCGTCGTCCCCCTGTGCCGCGTCCAGCAGCTCCGCCACCGCCCGATCGGCCGGACGGGCCGCCACCCAGGCGCGGAACTCGGCCCGCGCCGGGCCCGGCGAGTAGTCCGCGCAGGCGTTCAACAGCTCGAAGGCGCTCTGCTCGATGTGCCCGGCCGCGGTCTGCGCGACCGTGCAGATCTCCTCCAGCTTCGCCCGCACCGCCCAGTGGCCCAGCGGCGACAGCTCGGCGGCCTCGTCCCTGCGGACCACGGCCCCGACGGCCGCCAGGCCGTCCAGCATCCAGTCCAGGACCGCGGCCACGTCCGCCGGCGACGGCGGGGTGTCGATCTGCGGCTCCCGGCACGTGCCGCGGACCGCCGACACCGCCGAGGCGGCGTGCGGCACGGGCGACAGGCCCGAACCGTCCGTGCCGCCCACCCGGCGCTCGTCCAGACCCCGGCGCAGCAGCTCCAGCAGTTCGCCGTCCGACACCGGACCTGCCACCAGGTGCAGGAACGACAGCAACTGAGGCGCCTGGTCCACCGCCTGGCCGGCCAGCACCGCGAACACGCCCCGCAGAGCGGCCGGCGGCACCGGGGCCAGCAGCGTCCAGGCGTCGAACAGCGCCGACCAGCCGCGGACCACCGCCTCGTCGTCGTGCTCCCAGGCGTGCAGGCGCCAGCCCGGGACCGCACCGCCGTCCCTGGCCTCCACCAGGCCGACCAGCAGTGCCTGCCCCCACGCCTTGGCGGCGGCGCCGACCGTCATGGCCAGCGCCCGACCCGCCGCACGGGCGTCGTCGGGCAGCAGCTCGCCCCGCTTGTCGACCTCTTCCAGGTCCCCCGCCCAGCGGGCGATCCGGACGGCGTCCACCAGCATCCGGCGGGCCAGCGGCGCCAGCTCGGCCGGCGCGGGAAAGCCCTCCGGTACGGGAACCCTCCCCCGACCGGGCGCCGCAGCGGGCCCTCGTCGGCGGGGTACCCCGGCCCCGCCCGGCTTGCCGGCGGCGGGCCGGTGGGCCGTACCGGGGAGACGGGTCACCGTCGCACCAGTACCGATCGTCGGAGGGAGCGGGGCATCACGGTCGCGCGGATTCCGAGACGTCACGTCGAGCAGTCTTCCCCTTGTACCGGCCTTCTGTCACATCCGGTTGGCTGTACGGACGGGCGGCCGTCGACGGCGCCTCCCCAAGATCGGGCAACAATCGGGCAACAGAGGCAAACCGCCTGGCCGGAAACAGGTGGCGGGGGCATGCCATCCCGGCTCAACCCTTGCGGCGGCGGTCGCGCTACCCGCCCGACCGGTCACACTCCGTGGCTGACGGGTGAGGTCCGGGTTTCGTACAGAGGCCCTGTCGGTGTGACTTCTCGTGCGGGGGGGGCTGGGTTCAGAGAAGGGGGGTGAGCCAGCGGCGGAGGAGTTCGGTGTAGTGGGTGGGGGCCGAGTTCCAGAGGGTGGCGTGGTCGGCGCCCGGGAAAGGCCGGAGGCTGACCACGCCGGGGCGGGCGGCGGCGAGGCGCTCGGCGGCGCGGAACGGGGCGACCTGATCGTCGGGGCTGTGCAGGAGGAGGGTGGGGACACGCAGGTCGGCGCCCTCGGCGATGCGGCTGAAGTCGGCGAGGTCGACGCCGGTACGGCCCTCGGCCGCGAGGGCGCCGAGCTCGGCGGCGGCGCCGGTGTAGCCGGCCCGGGCGGCGCCGCGGCGGGCGGTGGCGGGCAGGTCGAGGACCGGCGAGTCCAGGACGAGGCCGCTGATGGCATGGGCCCAGGCGGAGCGGGAGGCCGTCTGGAGGGCCATGGTGGCGCCGAGGGACCAGCCGTACAGGATGACCCGGCCGGCGCCGCTGTCGAGGGCGAGCCGGACCGCCGACTCGACGTCGCGCCACTCGGTCTCGCCGAAGTGGCCGAGCCCGTCCGGCGAGGCGGGGGCGCCCTGGTCGCCCCGGTAGGTGACGGCGAGGGCGGGCAGGGCGAGGCGGTCGAGGACGGGGAGGACCGGGAGGGTCTGCTGCCGGTCGGCGCCGGGGCCGTGGACGAGGATCACCCAGGTGCCGCGTTTGCCGTCGAGGCGCCAGGCGGGGAGGGCGCCGAGTTCGCCGTCGGCGGCGGTGTCGGTGAAGGGGAGGCCGAGCGCCTCCGTGGGGTCGCCGAGGTGGACGCGGGGGGTGAAGCGGACCTCGGTGCCGGGAGTGAGGGTGCCCCGGTCGGCGCGGACGAGGCGGCGGGTGACACCGTTCTCGTCGCTGTGCAGGACGTCCTCGACGACGGCGTGGCCGTGGTCGTCCCACTCCACGGCCCAGCGGCCGGGGCGCAGGCTCTCGGGGCGGCGGTTGAAGGTGATCCGGCCCGCGGCGAGGCTCCGCACCAGGACGGGGCCCGACTCCCGGACGGCGCTCGCCGGGTGGACCAGCCGTTCGGAGGCCCGACGGCCGATCACCAGGACGGCGGCCCCGGCGCCGACGACGGCGGCCGCCACGACGGCCGCGGTTCCCCAACGCATATCGCTCCCCGCTCTGCTGGTCTTGGCTGCTCTTGGACCGGACGGTGTCCGGGCGGTGTCCGGGCGCTGCTCGGACGGTGTTCGGGCACCAGTTCACCGGGGGGCCGCGCGGGCGGCCACCGGGCTGGGCCGTCCGGGGTACGGCGGGGCGTCGGGCGGGGCGGGGCGTCAGGCGGGCGGGGCGTCGGGCGGGGCGGGCCTCGGGCGGGCGAGAACGGCACCGGCGACAGGGCTCCGAGGTGTGACCAACCCCTCCGTGACCTCGGTTGACTCCCGGTTCGGCCGCGTGATGGGATCCTGGGGCCAAACGGAGGCATGCAGAGGAAGCCGGTGCGAGTCCGGCGCGGTCCCGCCACTGTCACCGGGGAGCACGCTCGGAACATTGCCACGGCGGACCGTCAGAAGCCGCTGGAAGGCCCGGGGGTGCGTCCGACCCGGAAGCCAGGAGACTCTCGCCCCCGGTACGTCGATCCAGGGCGCGGACCCTGAGTGAGGACACGCACGCGATGCAGGCTGCCCCGACCCGCCGGACCCGACGCGGCCTTCCGCCGAACCCGCCGTGCGCCCGCTGACCCGCGCCGCCGCGTTCGCGCTCGGCGCCGCCGCGGGCTTCGCCGCGGACGCCCGCTTCGCCGACCCCCGGCGCGGCCACCCGGTGGCCGTCTTCGGCGGCGCGGCGACCCGGCTGGAGCGGCGGGTGTGGCAGGACGACCGGGTGGCCGGCGCCGGGTACACGGCGCTGTGCGTGGGCGCGGTCGCGGCCGGCGCGGTGGCCCTGGACCGTACGGTGGGCCGGCGTCCGCTGGGCCGGGCCGCGCTGGCGGCCGCCGCGACCTGGACGGTGCTGGGCGGCACCTCGCTGACCCGGGAGGCGCGCACCATCGGCCGGTCGCTGGCCACGGGTGACCTGGCGGCCGCGCGGGAACGGCTGCCGCACCTGTGCGGGCGGGATCCGAGCGCGCTGGACGGGCCGCAGATCGCCCGCGCGGTGGTCGAGTCGGTCGCCGAGAACACTGCGGACGCCGTGGTGAACGCGCTGGTCTGGGGCACGCTGGCGGGCACGCCGGGGCTGCTGGCGTTCCGCGCGGTGAACACGCTGGACGCGATGGTCGGCCACCGCTCGCCGCGGTACGCCCGGTTCGGCTGGGCCTCGGCCCGGCTCGACGACGTGGCGGGCTGGCCGGGCGCCCGGCTGACGGCGCTGCTCACGGTGGCCGCCGCGCCGCAGCCGAAAACGGCCTGGCGGGTCTGGCGGCGGGACGGTTCGGCGCACCCGAGCCCGAACGCGGGCCAGGCGGAGGCGGCCTTCGCGGGCGCGGTGGGCGTCCGGCTGGGCGGGACCCTCCAGTACGGGGAGCGGGTGGAGCACCGGCCGGTGCTGGGCGCGGAGTTGCGCCCGGTGACGGCGGACGACATCGAGCGGGCCTGCGTGCTCTCCCGGCGGGTGGGCGCGCTGGCCCTGGGTACGACGGTCGCGGGGCACGTCGCGCTGCGCTTGCTGACGACACGGTGGAGGGGAAGGGCATGAGCAACGCACTGCTGGTCGCCGGGACGACCTCGGACGCGGGCAAGAGCGTGGTGACCGCGGGCATCTGCCGCTGGCTGGCCCGGCAGGGGGTGCGGGTCGCGCCGTTCAAGGCGCAGAACATGTCGCTGAACTCCTTCGTCACCGCCGACGGCGCCGAGATCGGCCGGGCGCAGGCGATGCAGGCGCAGGCGGCCCGGGTGGAGCCGGAGGCGGCGATGAACCCGGTGCTGCTGAAGCCGGGCGCGGACGGCCGCAGCCAGGTGGTGCTGCTGGGCCGGCCGGTCGCCGAGGTGGGCGCGCTGGACTACCGCGAGCGCAAGCCCGTCCTGCTGGAACGGTCGCTGGAGTGCCTGGCGGATCTGCGCCGCCGCTACGAGGTGGTGGTCTGCGAGGGCGCCGGTTCGCCCGCCGAGATCAACCTGCGGGACCGGGACATCGCCAACATGGGCCTGGCGACGGCCGCCGGGCTGCCGGTGGTGGTGGTCGGGGACATCGACCGCGGCGGCGTCTTCGCGGCGATGTACGGGACGCTGGCGCTGCTGTCGGCGCAGGACCAGCGGCACGTGGCGGGCTGGTTCGTCAACAAGTTCCGCGGCGACGCGCGGCTGCTGGCGCCCGGCCTGGACATGCTGCACGGGCTGACCGGCCGTCCGGTGCTCGGCACCCTGCCGATGCTGCCGGGCCTGTGGCTGGACGCCGAGGACTCGCTGGACCTGTCCACGGTGGTGGACCGGGTCGACGGCCGCGGCCCGCTCGGGGCGGACGTACTGCGGGTGGCCGTGGTGCGCTTCCCCCGGCTGTCGAACTTCACCGACCTGGACGCCCTGGCGCAGGAGCCCGGCGTGCTGGTGCGCTGGGTGACCCGGCCGGAGGAACTGGCCGACGCCGACCTGGTGGTGCTGCCCGGCACCCGGGCCACCGTGGCCGACCTGGCCTGGCTGCGCGAACGCGGCCTGGAGCCGGCGCTGAAGGCGCGGGCGGCGGCCGGGCTGCCGGTCCTCGGGGTCTGCGGCGGCTACCAGATGCTGGCGCGCGGGATCGAGGACGAGGTGGAGTCCGGGGCCGGCTCGGTCGAGGGCCTGGGCCTGCTGCCGACGCACGTGCGGTTCGGCGCCGAGAAGGTGCTGGCGCGCCCGGTCGGCACGGCGTACGGGCAGCGGGTCGAGGGGTACGAGATCCACCACGGGGTGGTGGCCGTGGAGGGGGGCGAGCCGTTCTTCTCCGATGACGACGGGCACGGCCTGGACGGCTGCCGGGTCGGCCCGGTGTGGGGCACGACCTGGCACGGCGCGCTGGAGAACGACGGCTTCCGTCGTGAACTCCTGCGCGAGGTCGCCGCGTTGGCGGGCCGGGCGTTCGTGCCGGCACCGGACACCTCGTTCGCCGAGGCGCGCGAGGCCCGGCTGGACCGGCTGGGCGACCTGATCGAGGAGCACGCGGACACCGACGCGCTGTGGAAGCTGATCGAGGGCGGGGTGCCGGCGGCCGGATCGCTGCCGTTCCTGGCGCCCGGGGCACCTGGGGAGTATGCATGAGTGACGTCCGCTATCCGTTCACCGCGATCGTCGGCATGCCCGACCTGCGGCTCGGCCTGCTGCTCAACGCGGTCTCGCCGGCCGTGGGCGGCGTGCTGGTGCGCGGCGAGAAGGGCACCGCGAAGTCGACCATGGTGCGCGCGCTGGCCGGCCTGCTGCCGACCCTCGCGGCCGTCGACGGCTGCCGGTTCGCCTGCGACCCGTCCGCGCCGGACCCGCAGTGCCCGGACGGGCCGCACGACCGCCCTTCGGCGTCCGAACGCCCGGCCCAGCTGGTCGAGTTGCCGGTCGGCGTGGCCGAGGACCGGATCGTCGGCTCGCTCGACCTGGAACGGGCGCTCGCCGAGGGCGTCAAGGCGTACGAGCCGGGGCTGCTCGCCAAGGCGCACCGCGGCGTGCTCTACATCGACGAGGTGAACCTGCTCCAGGACCACGTCGTGGACCTGCTGCTGGACGCCGCCGCGATGGGCCGCTCGTACGTCGAGCGCGAGGGCGTGTCGGTGCGGCACGCCGCCCGCTTCCTGCTGGTCGGCACGATGAACCCCGAGGAGGGCGAGCTGCGGCCGCAGCTGCTCGACCGGTTCGGCCTGACCGTCGAGATCGCCGCCACCCGGGACCCGGCCGAGCGCGCCGAGGTGGTCCGCCGCCGGCTCGGCTACGACGCCGACCCGGCCGGCTTCGCCGCACGGTTCGCCGCGGACGAGCAGGCGCTCGCCGAACGCATCACCGCCGCCCGGGAGTTGCTGCCCAAGGTGGAGCTGACGGATGTGGCGCTGCGTCAGATCACCGCCGTGTGCGCCGCGTTCGAGGTGGACGGGCTGCGCGCCGACATCGTGATGGCCCGCACCGCCGTCGCGCTCGCCGCCTGGGACGGGCGGACCGAGGTGCTGGAGGAGGACGTCCGCAAGGCCGCCCAGCTGGCGCTGCCGCACCGGCGCCGCCGCAACCCCTTCGACGCTCCGGGGCTGGACGAGGAGCAGCTCGACCGGACGCTGGAGGAGCACGCGCAGCCGGAGGATCCCGCACAGCCATCGGAGCCCTCCGAGCCCTCGGAGCCCGAGGGGTCCGGGGAGCTCGGGGGCTCAGGAGAGGCCGAGGGCGACGGGGACGGCGAGGGCGACGGCCCCGAGGACGACGGTCCGGGCCCGGACGGCGGCCCCGGCGGCGGCCCGGACGGCGGCGGGGCCCCCGAGCCCACCTCCGGCCCGCAGGCATCGGCCGCCGAGCCGGACGAGCCGCTCCAGCAGCCCGTACCGACCCAACACCCCGCCCCCGCCCGGGAGTCGGCGCCGGTCGCGGCCGGCGACCCGTACCGGACCAAGCTGTTCACCGTGCAGGGCACCGGCCACGGCGCCCAGGGCCGCCGCTCCCCCGCCGAGACCACCGGCGGGCACACCGTGCGCGCCCGGCGCCCCCAGGGCACGCTCAGCCGCCTGCACCTGACCGCCACCTTGCAGGCCGCCGCGCCGCACCAGGCGGCACGCGGGCGGGCCGGCCGGGCGCTGGTGCTGCGCAAGGACGACTTCCGCGAACAGGTCCGCCAGGGGCGGGAGTCCAACCTGGTGCTGTTCGTCGTCGACGCCTCCGGCTCGATGGCCGCCCGGCAGCGGATGACCGCCGTCAAGGGCGCCGTGCTGTCCCTGCTGATGGACGCCTACCAGCGGCGCGACAAGATCGGCATGATCACCTTCCGGGGCGCGGACGCCGAACTGGCGCTGCCGCCGACCTCGTCCGTGGAGGTCGGCGCGGCCCGGCTGGAGTCGCTGCCCACCGGCGGCCGCACCCCGCTGGCCGCCGGCCTGCTGCGCGCGCACGAGGTCCTGCGGGTGGAGCGGCTGCGCGACCCGAGCCGCCGCCCGCTGCTGGTCGTGGTGACCGACGGCCGGGCCACCGGCGGGCGGGACGCGCTCGCCCGGTCGCAGCGCGCGGCCGGACTGTTCGCCGCGCAGGGCACCGCCAGCGTGGTGCTGGACTGCGAGTCCGGCCCCGTCCGGCTCGGCCTCGCCCGCACCCTGGCCGGACTGCTCGGCGGCACCGCCGTCAGTCTGGACGAGCTGCGCCCCGAGGGCGTCGCCTCGCTCGTCCGCGAGAACCGCCACGACGGCCGGCGCGACAGCCGCCATGAGAACCGTCGTGAGAACCGTGCCACCACCATGCGAAAGGCGGCCTGAGCCGACATGCCCAAGGGTGTCCCCGAGAGCGTCCCCGACGACGGCCTGACGACCCGTCAGCGCCGCACGCAGCCGATCACCGCCGTGCACACCGGCCCCGGCAAGGGCAAGTCCACGGCCGCGTTCGGCATGGCGCTGCGGGCCTGGAACCAGGGCTGGCCCGTAGGGGTGTTCCAGTTCGTGAAGTCCGCCAAGTGGAAGGTCGGCGAGGAGAACGCGCTGCGCGTGCTCGGCGCCTCCGGCGAGGGCGGCACGGTCGACTGGCACAAGATGGGCTCCGGCTGGTCGTGGATCCAGCGCTCCAGCGAGATGGAGATGGACAGCGAGGCGGCCGCCAAGGAGGGCTGGGAGCAGGTCAAGCGCGACCTGGCGGCCGAGACCTACCGCTTCTACGTGCTGGACGAGTTCACCTACCCCATGCACTGGGGCTGGGTCGACCCGCAGGAGGTCGTGTCGGTGCTCAAGGACCGCCCGGGCAGCCAGCACGTCGTCATCACCGGCCGGTACGCACCCGAACCGCTGACCGAATTCGCCGACCTGGTCACCGAGATGACCAAGGTCAAGCACCCCATGGACGCCGGCCGCAAGGGCCAGCGCGGTATCGAGTGGTAGACCGTTGAGCACTGCCGGCAGGCCGTTGGCCGCCATCCCCCGCCTCGTCATCGCCGCACCCTCCTCGGGCGCCGGCAAGACCACCGTCGCCACCGGCCTGATCGCGGCGCTCGCCGCGCGCGGACTGGCGGTGTCCCCGCACAAGGTCGGCCCCGACTACATCGACCCGGGCTACCACGCGCTCGCCGCCGGGCGCCCGGGCCGCAACCTGGACGCCTTCATGTGCGGCCCGGAGCGGATCGCCCCGCTCTTCCTGCACGGCGCGGCGGGAGCGGACGTCGCGGTGGTCGAGGGGGTCATGGGCCTGTTCGACGGGGCCTCCGGGCGGGGGGAGCTGGCCTCCACCGCGCACGTCGCCAAGCTGCTGCGGGCGCCCGTGGTGCTGGTGGTGGACGGCTCCTCGCAGTCCCGGTCGGTGGCCGCACTGGTGCACGGCTTCGCCTCCTGGGACCCGGAGGTGCGCCTCGCCGGGGTGATCCTCAACCGGGTCGCCTCCGACCGGCACGAGCAACTCCTGCGCGAGGCCCTGGAGGAGGGCTCGGGCGTGCCCGTGCTGGGCGCGCTGCGCCGCTCCACGACCGTCGCCACGCCGTCGCGCCACCTCGGGCTGATCCCGGCCGTGGAGCGCTCGGCGGAGGCCCTGCGCGCCGTCGCCGACATGGGTGAACTCGTCGCCGCCTCGGTCGACTTGGACGCCCTGCTCGAACTCGCCCGGACGGCACCGGAGTTGAACGCCGAACCGTGGAGCCCGTCGGCCGAGGTCGACCCGGTGGCCGGCACGCCGCGGATCGCGGTCGCGGGCGGCGCCGCGTTCTCCTTCTCGTACGCCGAGAACGCCGAACTCCTCACCGCCGCAGGCGCCGAGGTCGTCCCATTCGACCCGCTGCACGCCACGGCACTGCCCGACGGCACGGCCGGCCTGGTGATCGGCGGCGGCTTCCCCGAACTGTACGTCCGGGAGCTGAGCGGCAACACGGCGCTGCGCGGGGCCATCGCGGCGTTCGCCGCCGGCGGCGGCCCGATCGCCGCCGAATGCGCCGGACTGCTCTACCTGGGGCGCGAGTTGGACGGCCTGCCGATGTGCGGCGTACTGGACACCGGCGCCCGGATGACCGAACGGCTCACCCTCGGCTACCGGGAGGCCGTCGCCCTGCACGACTCCCCGATCGCCCGGACCGGCACCCGGGTACGCGGCCACGAGTTCCACCGCACGGTCTGCGAACCGGGCGCGGGCGAACACCCCGCCTGGGGCTGGCGCCTGCCCACCGGCCCCCGCACCGAGGGCTTCGCGGGCAGCCACGTCCACGCCTCCTACCTGCACCTGCACTGGGCCGGAGCCCCGTCCCTGGCCACCTCCTTCGCCTCCGCCGCAGCCGCCCACCAGACAACCCCCGCGAACCCCACGTCACCCTGACCCCCCTCGGCGGGCCACCCGGCCCTGCGTCGGCAGGGCCCGAGGGCCGGACGCCTGTCCGCTACGCCTCGGTGTCCTTCGGATGCCTGGGCGAGGCATAGACGAGGTGGACGACGCGGGCCGCCTCGTCCACCACGTACCGCACCCGGCCGCCGGCGGTCACCTCGTACTCCCACTGCGGCAGCTCGACGCCCCCGAACACGCGGGCGGCCAGCCGGCCCCGCAGCCGGTGCTGTCGATCCGGATCCCCCGTGGACAGGGGGTTCGCCCGGAGCGCCTCGAAACAGCGGCGGGCGTTCCCGGCCGCCTCCGCACACAGCTCTCCCCACCCCTTGGCAGCCTCCGTCGTACCGAATCGCAGCCGCCACTCCGTCCCGACGGGCGGGGGCGGCACATCATCACCGCGCTTCGGGCTCACGGCTCGATCACCTCGCCGTGATCGTCGCCGGGCAGGGGCCTGGCGAGCTCTGCCGCCAGCTCCGGGTCCGCCAGCACTCTCGCGGTGGCGCGCCACTCGACTATCACCCGGTGCAGATTGGCGTGCACGTCCAGGTCCACGGCATCGCGCGTCGCGTCCACGAGGTCGACGACGAACTCGCGCACCTCCGCGGCCGACAGGTGCCGGACCCAGGGGAAGACGGCGGGGAGGGCCAGGAGCACCGCCTGCGTGCCCTCATCGCTGCTGATCAACGCGGCGAACAGGCGAGCGGCGACATCCGCGGTCTGCTCGCGCTGACGGTCGTGACGCTCGGTGGTGAGGTACAGGTCCTCCCCGTCGCGGCGCGTGACGTGCACGCGCTGGACTCGCTCCACACTGTCCGCGACGCGCTTGGAGTTCTTCGACAGATCGGAGAACGACACGGTGAGAGTCGACATGGCTCGACGCTAGTTCGGAATACGTTCCGAAGTCAATCGCACGGGCCGCCCGGCCGCGCCCTGCCCGTCTCAGGACGGGCCGTTGCCGAAGGTGCCGGTCAGGGGGTCGGGGCGGTCGGCGCGGTGGCAAGTGGCGCAGCGGAGGCGGGTGTAGATCGCCACCGGGCCCATGAAGACGTCCTCGCGGCCGTCCGCCAGGGAGGCGGAGGCGGCCGGCCCACCACAGTCCAGGCAGACGCGGCGGGGGCGGGCGGCGATGGAGCAGGCGCGGCAGAGCAGGTGGGTCGGGTGCTCGGCGTGGACGACCACGGGCTGGGGGCCTCCGTCGAGCAGATGGACGCACCACGTGCAGGACTCGTCCACCTGCGCCGCCAGCATCCGGGCCCTGGTCTCCTGCTGCCACCTGGCGGCCTTCTGCACCGGGACCGTCACCGGCGGCCCCCACCCGGCGGCACTGAGCCACTGGGCCCCCTCCGCCCCTGCCGCCCGCAGCTGGTCGTCGACGGCGATGTCCCTGGGGGTCTTGTCCTTCATGGGCTCCTCCTCCGGTGCGGTTCCCGCCGGGTTAACGCCACCGGGGAGGCCGTGGACACGCGAACTGCCCGACCACTACAGCCACCTGCCGCTGCCGCCGCCCGCGCACGCCCGGACCGACCGTCACCGCGGGGCCCGCCCCGGCCCCCCAACGTACGCCGAAGCGCCGGGCCGCGCGGCGGTTCAGGCACAGACGCCGGGGCGCGCTCAGCCCAGCAGGGGCTCGGTGTCGCCGTGCGCGATGAGGAGCTTGCGCAGCAGGGTGTCGAGTTGGGCGCGCTCGTCGGCGTCGAGGCCCGCGAGGATGCGCTCCTCGTTGCGGACGTGGCCGGCCAGCGCCGCGTCGATGAGGTCCTTGCCGGCCGGGGTGAGGCGGACCAGCACGGCGCGGCGGTCATCGGGGCAGGGGTTGCGTTCGACCAGGCCCTTGGCGGAGAGACGGTCGACCCGGTTGGTGATGGCGCCGGAGGTGACCATGGCGGCCTTGAGGAGGGCGCGGGCGTTGAGCTCGTAGGGTTCGCCGGAGCGGCGCAGGGTGGCCAGGACGTCGAACTCGGAGGAGTCCAGGCCGCAGGAGCCGAAGTACTCGCGCAGGGCGCCGTCGACGCGGACGTTGAGGCGTCGCAGCCGGCCGATCAGGCCGATGGCCTCGGTGTTCAGGTCGGGGCGGGTCCTGGTCCACTGCTCGACGATCTCGTCGACGGTGTCGCGCTGCTGCATGGCCTGACGCCTCCTTGGTTGCCGCTCGCCGCGGCTCGGGGCCGGGGCTCATGGCTCGGGGCTGGACTGCGGGCAACTATCTTAACATTCACATACTTGACGTTCACTCACCCAGGGGCGTACTAATTATCTCAACGTTCAGATAATCAACGTTGAGGGGGATGTCATGGGTGGAACACGCGCAGGAGTGGCCGTCACGGCGGCACTCGCCCCGGCGGCCTGGGGCACGACCTACCTGGTCACCACAGAACTCCTGCCCGAAGGCCGTCCGCTGCTGCTCGCCGCCCTCCGGGCCCTCCCGGCCGGACTGCTCCTCCTGCTCATCGGCCGCAAACTGCCCAAGGGGCGCTGGTGGGGGCGCGCAGCCGTGCTCGGGATGCTCAACATCGGGCTGTTCTTCCCGCTCACCTTCGTCGGCGCCTACCGCCTGCCCGGCGGCGTCGCCGCCACCATCGGCGCGATCCAGCCGCTGCTCGTGACCGGCCTCTCGATCGGCGTCCTCGGCGTACGGCCCGGACGGCGGGCACTGCTCGCAGGGCTCGCCGGCGTCGGCGGCGTCGCCCTACTGGTACTGAAGAGCGGCGCACGACTGGACGCCACCGGGATCGCCGCCATGGTCGGCGCGATCGCACTGATGGCCACAGGCACCGTCCTCACCCGCCGCTGGGGCCGCCCGGAAGGGGCCACCCTGCTCGACCTGACGGCCTGGCAGCTGCTCGCCGGATCACTGTTCCTCGTCCCGCTCGCGGCCGCCGTCGAAGGCGCGCCGCCCGCACTCAGCGGCGCCAACCTCGCCGGGTTCGCCTACCTCGGGCTGTTCAGCACCGCGCTCGGCTACGTCCTCTGGTTCCGCGGCATCGACCACCTCGGCGCCGGACCGGCCTCCTTCCTCGGCCTGATCAACCCGGTCGTCGCGACCGTGGGCGGCCTCGTCGTCCTCGGCCAGACCCTCACCCGCTGGCAACTCCTCGGCCTGCTGCTCGCCCTCGGCGCCATGCTCGCCGGCCAGGCCCCCACCCGAAAGCCCACTCCCGCTCCCGACCCCGACACCGCCACCGTCCCCAACGCCCCCACGCTCGCCCCGGCCACCCGCTGACCACCGACCGCCCGGACAAGGAACACACCATGCACTACGTCCTCATCACCCGCACCGACCACACCCCCGACGCCGCCCTCGGCCACTACCTCGCCAACGTCGGCGCCACCATGGAGCCCTACCAGGGCCGCCTGCTCGCCTTCGACACCCCGGCCCGCCTCGAAGGCGAGACCGCCTACACCAAGACCGCCATCCTCGAATTCCCCACCGCGGCCGACGCCGACGGCTGGTACCACTCCCCCGCCTACCAGGCCCTCGCCACCTGGCGCATCACCACCATGGGCCACCCCGTCACCATCACCACCGTCCCCGGCCTACCCGCCTGACTTCACCCACCAACACAGCAACACAGCAACACACCGCAGCCCCGCCGAGCCCCACCGGCGGGGCTCCGGCTCGTCATCGGCACCCGGCGGGCTGCGGCCTCAGCCGGTGGCGCGGATGTAGATGTCGGCGGCGCCCGGGGCGGCGCCGGGGATGGTGGCGACGTAGATGCGGCGGGTGGTCTGGGGGTGGGTGGGGGGCGGGGTGGGGGTGAGGGAAGGGGTGGGCGTCGGGGTGGGGGTTGGGGCCGGGGGGAGGGTGACGGAGGGGGTGGGCTCGGGGGTGTCGTCGTCGAGGTCCGGGGTGGGGTCGGCGTCGGGGTCGGGTTCGGCGTCGGGGTCGGCGGCCTGGAGGCCGGGGGGTGCTGCGGGTGCCGGGGGTGCCGGGTCGGCGGTGGTGGCGTCGGGGGTGGGTGACGGGGTGGGGGTGGGCTCAGGGTCCGGGGGGAGTTCGGGGGCCTCGGCCGGGCCGTGGGCGCCCCCGGGCGGGGGGGGCTGGGGCCGGACGGGGGGGGGGGGGGGGGGCGCGGGGGGCGCCCTGGAGGCGCCGCGGGGGGCGGGCCCCACCGCGCGAGAGGCCCCCGCGGGGGGGGGGGTGAGCGCGGG
>NZ_JBHWIR010000184.1:0-14239 GCF_042731835.1 Kitasatospora sp. NPDC059817
CGTCGTGGGAGTTCGAAGGCGTATCCGGGGGTCCGACCGGGCGCGGGGTCAGGCCTGGCCGTGCAGGATCAGCGCCCAGGCGAGGCAGGCGACGGCGGCGGTGCAGAGCAGGGCGCGCAGCACGTTGAAGCGGACCCAGCGGGCTTCGAAGCGCCCCCGGACGGCGGCCGGGTCGGTGATGCGCCGGGGCTCGCCGCCGGCGGCGAGTTCGTCGTTGAGCGGGATGTTGACGGAGCGGGTGACGCCGATCGCGGCGATGTAGAGCACCAGGGCGGCCACGGTGGCGGGTAGCGCGTGGTGGCCGTCGGAGGGCAGGTGGAGGGCGACGGCGGCGCCGGTGGTGAGGAGCGCGCCGACGAAGCCGAGGACGAACCAGCCGTTCAGGATGGCCACGTTGATGCGCTGCATGACCTCGATGAAGGTGCGGTCTTCGACCCGCGCGAGCGCGGGCATGACCGAGCACGCGAAGGCGTAGAACAACCCGGCGGTCAGTCCACAGGTGACGGTGGCCGCCACCAGTGCGAGTGTGCGTGCCAGTTCCATCTTCGTAGCCCCTCACTGTCTCTGCGTATCTGCTATCTGCGTATCGGTTCGTGCCCCCGTGCGCCGATCATCCGGCATCCGGGCCGCTCGGGCCACCTCGATCACTCAAGACCCTCTCAAATGACGAACCGTCAAATGATGTCTTGCCGTCTACACTTGGGGCCATGGACACTCTGACGGGACTCCTCGACGGCCCCAAGGCCCGCGGTGCGTTCCTGCTGCGCTCGATCCTCACCCCGCCGTGGTCGCTGCGGATCGAGGACCGGGCCCCGCTGTCGGTGGTGACGATGGTCCGGGGCGAGGCCTGGATCCTGCCCGAGCGCGGTACGCCGCTGCTGCTGCACCCCGGCGACGTGGCGATCGTCCGCGGCCCGGAGCCGTACACGGTGGCGGACGACCCCGACACCCCCGTGGACGTGATCGTCGGCCCCGGGCAGGTCTGCACGCGCGGCGGGGTGGACGTCTCCGAGGTGATGTCGCTCGGCGTCCGGACCTGGGGGCAGGGCCGGGAGGGGGACCAGGCGTCCTCGGTGGTCCTGTCCGGCACCTACCAGGCCGAGCACGAGATCGGCCAGCGCCTGCTCGGCTGCCTGCCCGGCCTGCTGGTCCGCCCGGCCGGCACCGGCGCCGACGACACCCTGGTGCACCTGCTGGCCGCCGAGATAGGGCGCAACGAGCCCGGTCAGGAGCTGGTCCTGGACCGCATCCTGGACCTGCTGGTCGTCTCCGTGCTGCGCTCCTGGCTCGCCGCCCCCGACTCCGGCGCCCCGGCCTGGTACCGCGCCCAGCACGACGCCGTCGTCGGGCCGGTGCTGCGGCTGATGCACGACGACCCGGCCACCGCCTGGACGGTCGCCGACCTCGCCCAGCGGGTCGGGGTGTCGCGGGCGGGCCTGGCCCGCCGTTTCACCGGCCTGGTCGGCGAACCGCCGATGGCCTATCTGGCGGGCTGGCGACTGGCCGTCGCCGCCGACCTGCTGCGCGAACCCGAGTGCACCGTCGCCTTCGCGGCCCGCAAGGTCGGCTACAGCAACGCCTTCGCCCTCTCTGCGGCCTTCAAGCGCGTCCGCGGTGTCAGTCCGCAGGAGCACCGCCGCCTCGCCGCGACCGGCGCCCCGGCCCAGCAGGCCGGCTTCTCCGGCCCGGCGGAGACGGTCATCCTGGCGGGCTGACGCCGCAGCCGCCGACAGCCAGGACCTGGGAATCCGGGACCGGGAATCCAAGGCTGCAATCCCATTTGCCTAAACTCATTAGGTAATCCCATACTGGCTATAGCCGGATGGCAGAAGGTGCACGGCACGGGCAGGACCCGCACAGAACGCGATGGAACAGCGATGAACACCTCTTTCACCACCCCCGTCACCGAGGCCCTGCTGCACGGCCACCTCGACGTCGAGCACACCGGGCGCGGCCTGCTGCCGCACCGCCTGCCCGCCCGGGCACGCCGGCAGATCCCCGACGAACAGCTCGCGATCGCCGAGTCCCAGCCCAGCGGCGTCCGGCTGGCCTTCCGCACCCGCGCCACCGCGATCGACCTGCACACCGTCCCGACCAAGCGGGCCTACGTGGGCGTGCCCACCCCGCCCGACGGGGTGTACGACCTCCTCGTCGACGGGCGGCTGACGGCGCAGACCACGGTGTCCGGCGGCAACCTGCGCACCATCGACCTGGCCACCGGCCGCGTCGAGCTGACCCAGGGCCCGCCCGCCACCGCCCGGTTCACCGGTCTGCCCGCACGGGACAAGACCGTCGAGATCTGGCTCCCGCACACCGAGACCACCGAACTCCTCGCCCTCGACACCGACGCCCCCGTCACCCCGGCCCCGGACGGCACCCGCCGGCGCTGGCTGCACCACGGCAGCTCGATCAGCCACGGCTCCAACGCCACCCACCCGACCGGCACCTGGCCCGCCCTGACGGCGGCCGCGGCCGGCGTCGACCTGGTCAACCTGGGTTTCGGCGGCAGCGCCCTGCTCGACCCGTTCACCGCCCGCGCCATCCGCGACACCCCCGCCGACCTGATCAGCCTGAAGATCGGCATCAACCTCGTCAACGCCGACGCGATGCGCCTGCGCGCCTTCGTCCCGGCGGTGCACGGCTTCCTCGACACCGTCCGCGAAGGACACCCGGCCACACCGCTGCTCGTCGTCTCCTCGATCCTCTGCCCGATCCAGGAGGACACCCCGGGGCCCCTCGCCGCCGACTTCAGCACCGGGGCACTGCGCTTCCGGGCCACCGGCGACCCGGCCGACACCGCGGCGGGCCGCCTCACCCTCACCGTCATCCGGACCGAACTCGCCCGCATCGTCGCCGCCCGCGTCGCCGACGGCGACCTCAACCTGCACTACCTGGACGGCCGTTCGCTCTACGGCCAGACCGACCACGACGACCACCCGCTCCCCGACGACCTGCACCCGGACCAGGCCGGCCACCACCGCATCGCCGAGCACTTCACCCGCCTCGCCTTCGGAGACACCGGCCCGTTCGCGGACTGACCCGCCCGCCGCCGCCCTCGTGCGCGACAATGATGCGATCAAGGGTCAATAGCCAAGGGGGAGAAGGTCGATGAAGCGCGCGAGGACCGTGATGGCCGCAGGCCTGGCCGCGGCCGTGGCAGCCGTGGCGCTGGCCGGTTGCGGATCGGTGAGCGCACCGGGCAGTGCGACCGGCGGTACGCCGGTCGGCAGCGCCCCCGCCACCGCGACCACCCCGGCCCGAGAACCCGGTCAGGCCGGGGCCGAGGCCCTGGCCCGCCACGACCGGCTCTTCCCCCAGGTCGCGGCGAAATGCGCGGGCGTCGCCGCCACACCGCCGTCCGCCCCGGCCGCCGCCCCCACGGGCGACGGCGGTACCTGGGCCGACAAGTACGCGGAGAACCACGCCTACAAACAGACCGTCAGGCTCCTCGCCGACGCCCAATGCCGCGGCGCGGCCCACGCGGCACGGATCGCGGACGCCCTGCGGCCCGCCGGCGCGCCGGCCGTCCTCGACGAAGCCGGCCTCCGCGCGGCCCTCCAACGCCTCGGCTACCCGGCCGAGCTGGTCAACGTCCGCACCTCCGCCGGCGTCCCCGGCTTCGACCTCGAAATCCCCGAAGCCGTTCTCTGCGTCAGCGGCTTGCTGACCGCCCGGCCCGACATCCACCCGCACGGCATGTACCTGGACGGCGGCTGCACCGAACCCAAGGGCGGCCACTGACCTTGTGGGCGTGTTCCACGGAGGTGGCCGACGGGGGACGTTCCCCGGGCGTTCACCGTGCGGAGGCCGGCCGTCCGGTCAGCGGTCCGCGTCGTGCCCCTAGCGTCGCGATCACCGTGTACGGCCCGAGGAGCTGCCCCGATGAACCACCATCAGAACGACCTTCCCCACGATGACCACGGGTCGAGCTGCCCGCGGACCGTCGGGTTCGACTCCGACGCGCCGGCGGCGGCCGGACGCCGTGCCTTCCTGCGCGCGACGGGGTTGGTCGGCGCCGGGCTGGCGGTCCTCGGGGCGGGCTCCACAACGACGGCGACGGCGGCAGCGGCGGACGGGCCCGCCGACGCGACGGCCGACGCCTTCGGCGCGCCCGCCGCCGCGGACGACGGCCGGGGGGCCTGGGATCCGGACCCGGACGGCCCCCGCTTCTCCCTGGCGGTGATGCCCGACACCCAGTACCTCTTCGACGACGACCGGATCCACCCCGCCCCGCTGGAGGCCTCGCTGCGCCACGTGCTGGACGGCAGCGACGAGAACTTCGTCTTCCTCGCGCACCTGGGCGACGTCACCCAGAACGGCAAGGCCGAGGAGTTCGCCGCCGCGGGCAAGGCCTTCACCCTCCTCGACCGCCACGGCGCGGCCTACAGCGTCCTGGCCGGCAACCACGACGTCGGATCGGGCGGCGACGACCAGCGGGGCCGGACGGCGTACCTGGACACCTTCAACCCGGCCCGGTTCGCCCGCTCGGCGACGTTCAAGGGCGCGAGCCCGGACGGCTACAACACCTACCACCTGTTCCGGGGAGCCGGCCGGGACTGGATGGTGCTCTCACTGGACTGGCGGCTGTCCGACCGCGGCTTCGCCTGGGCGAACTCGGTGATCGCCCAGCACCCGACCGTGCCGGTCATCCTCACCACGCACGACCTCGCCTACGCCGACGACGGCGGCGCCGCCCAGCTGTCCGACCACGGGCACGCCCTCTGGGACAGGCTGATCAGCGGCAACGACCAGATCTTCCTCACCCTGAACGGCCACTACTGGCCGCCCGGCAGCACCACGCTGACCAACAAGGCCGGCCACGACGTCCACGTCCACATCACCAACTACCAGAACCGGTACTACGGCGGCGCGGCGATGATCCGCGCCTACCGCTTCGACCTGGACCGCAACACCATCGACGTGCGGACGTACTCGCCCTGGATCCAGCAGCTGGCGGCCGAGAAGGTCAACCGCCTCGCCAGCGAGGAGATCGAGCTGACCGGCCCGGTGGACAGCTTCTCGGTGCAGGTGGACTTCGCGCGGCGGTTCGCCGGCTTCGCCCCGGTCCCGGCCCGCCCGGCCCGCCCCGCGCGGCAGCTGACGATCCCGGGCACGGTCGCCTACTGGCGCTTCGACGGCGGACGGCCGGACGGCAGCGCCGTCGCCGACTCCCAGATCGTCAAGGACCTGAGCGGCCACGGCAACGACCTCGTGAGCCAGACCGCCCCGGGCAGCCCGGCCGGGACGCTCACCTGGTCCACCGAGTCCCACCCCGACCAGCCCGGCCGCGGCAGCCTCTACTTCGCGGGCCGGGGCAAGCCGGTCCAGGGCGCCTACCTGCAGACCGTCGCCAAGGCCCCGATGAACGCCGACACCTTCCAGCAGGGCTACACCTTCGAGGCGTTCTTCAAGCTGCCGGCCGACTGGGACGCCAGCCGCAACGCCTGGACGGCGCTGCTCAGCCGCTGGGGCACCAGCGGGGAGGCGGGGAAGAGCGGCCCCGACACCGACCCGCAGGAGCCGGTCGCCACGCTCAGCCTGTCCGGCGGGCGGGAACTGCAGTGGTGCGTCTACCCGACCAACCTGAGCGGCCCCGTCACCAACTGGGGCCACGAACTCCCGCTCGGCGCCTGGTGGCACGTCGCGGTCGTCAACAACAAGCGGCTCACCCGGATGTACGTGAACGGCTGCGAGGTCGTCCGCAACCCCTCGACACCGTCCGAGGGCCTCAGCACCCTCGGCCACCCCTGGCTGCTCGGCGGCTACGAGTACGGCGGCGCGCTCAACCAGGTGTTCCACGGCTGGATCGGCGACGTCCGCGTGGTCAACCGCCCCCTGCCGGTCCGGGACTTCATGATCTCCTGACACCCCCGCGCCCCGGGGCGCCCGCCCCACGGGCGCCCCGCCGTCAGCCTCCCAGGGCCAGCAGCGAGGCCCACAACGCCAGGACGGACAGCACCAGCGCCGACGGGACGGTGAGCAGGCCGAGGCGGGTGAACTCGCCCAGCCGGACGGTGCTGCCGTACTGCTGGACGATCTTGCGCCACAGCAGGGTGGCCAGGGAGCCGGCGTAGGTGAGGTTGGGGCCGATGTTCACGCCGAGCAGCATCGCCAGCACCGCACCCGGGCCGGAGGCCGCCGTCAGCGGCAGCAGGACCAGGACGGCGGGCAGGTTGTTGATCACGTTCGCGAGGACGGCGGCCAGCGCGGCGACCGCGAGCAGGGACGGCAGGCCGGTGCCGGCGGGGACCACGTGGCCGAGCGCGGTGGCGAGGCCGTTGTCGACGACGGCGCGGACGACGATCGCGAGGGCGACGACGAAGGCGAGGAACGGAACGTTCGCGGCCCGGACGACCGCCGTCGGCGTGATGCGGCGCCGGGCGAGCGCCCGGCCGGCCAGCACGAGGGCTCCCGCCGCGGCCGCCCACGCCGGATTGACGCCCAGCGCGGAGGTGAGGACGAACCCGCCGAGCGTGCAGGCCACGACGACGAGCGCGAACAGCGGCAGCTCGGGGGCCACCTCGTCCGGTGGCGGCGGGGCCGCGCTGTCCAGGTCGGCGGCGAAGAACCGGCGGAAGACCACGTACTCGGCGCCGATCGCCACCAGCCATGGCAGGGCCATCAGCGCGGCGAACCGGGTGAAGCTCAGGCCGCTGGCCGCGAACGCCAGCAGGTTGGTGAGGTTGGACACCGGAAGCAGCAGCGACGCGGTGTTCGACAGGTGCGCGCAGGCGTAGACGTGCGGCTTCGGCCGGGCGCCGAGCCGGGTGGCGGTCGCGAACACCACCGGGGTCAGCAGCACCACCGTCGCATCCAGGCTCAGCACCGCGGTGATCACCGAGGACAGGGCGAACACCTGCACCAGCAGCCGTCCGGGCCGCGCGGCGGTCCGGGCCATCCACGCCCCGCAGGCGTGGAACAGTCCCTCCTCGTCGCACAGCTGCGCCAGCACCAGCACTGCGGCCAGGAACCCGACCACCGGCCCCAGCCGTTCGGCCTCCTCCAGCGCGTGCGCGGGCGATATGGCGCCGGTGGCGACCAGCAGGGCGGCGGCGGGCACCGCGACGGCGGCCTCGGGCCAGCCCCACGGCCGGACGACGGCGCAGGCCAGTACGGCCAGCAGCAGTACCAGTGCCAGGCCCTCCGCGAGCGGGGTGTTCAGTGCGGGCTCCCTTCGAGACCAGCCGAGTCCGGCTGACGGCCACCCGGACGGGTGCGCCGACTTGCGTCCCTTCGAGCGACCGGCCCGGCTCTCTGGACCGGCGGCCGGACTGAACTGCTGCTATGAATTTTTTGAGCCTATCTGTCCGGCTCCCGTTTTTTTGAGGAGGCATCCTCATGGGTGCGGTTGCAACAACTTCAGCCGACGCCGCCGTGGTGCACATTCTCTGGATCAATGCGGGTCTGAGCTGCGACGGGGACTCGGTCTCCCTGACCGCGGCGATGCAGCCCAGCATCGAGGAGATCGTCACCGGCGCACTCCCCGGCCTGCCGAAGGTCGCCGTCCACTGGCCGCTGATCGACTTCGAGTGCGGTCCGGTCCAGGGCGCGGACAACTTCGTGGAGTGGTTCTTCAAGGCGGACCGCGGCGAGCTCGACCCCTTCGTCCTGGTCGTCGAGGGTTCCATCCCGAACGAGACGATCAAGGAGGAGGGCTACTGGTGCGGCTTCGGCGACGACCCGGACACCGGCCAGCCGATCACCACCAGTGAGTGGCTGGACCGCCTCACCCCCAAGGCCACCGCAGTGGTCGCCATCGGCACCTGTGCCACCTACGGCGGCATCCACGCGATGGCCGGCAACCCGACCGGTGCCATGGGCGTGCCCGACTACCTGGGCTGGGACTGGAAGTCCAAGGCGGGCCTGCCGATCGTCTGCGTGCCGGGCTGCCCGATCCAGCCCGACAACTTCGCCGAGACGCTGACCTACCTGCTGTACCAGCTGGCCGGTTCCGCGCCGATGATCCCGTTGGACGACAAGCTGCGTCCGGCCTGGCTGTTCGGCGCGACCGTGCACGAGGGCTGCGACCGCGGCGGGTACTACGAACAGGGCCAGTTCGCCACCGACTACGGCACGCCCGAGTGCCTGGTGCGCCTCGGCTGCTGGGGCCCGGTCGTCAAGTGCAACGTCGCCAAACGCGGCTGGATCAACGGCATCGGCGGCTGCCCCAACGTCGGCGGCATCTGCATCGCCTGTACCATGCCGGGCTTCCCCGACAAGTTCATGCCGTTCATGGACCCGCCGCCCGGCTCCCGGGTCTCCACGGGCGCCAGCTCGGCGTACGGGGCGGTGATCCGCCGCCTGCGCACGATCACGGGCCGGACGGTCGACCAGGAGCCCAAGTGGCGGCACACCGGGCGCCGCCTGACCACCGGTTACCGCCCGCCGTGGTGACCCCTTTCCCCCTTCGGCCCGCCCGCCCCGCCCGGGGCGGGCGGGCCGTTGCAGAGCCTCCTCCCGCTGACAGAAGGGCATGACAGACGATGGCACCGACGACCAGGACAGCCGGCGACGGCAACGGTCTGGTGGAGATGTCCTGGGACCCGATCACCCGGATCGTGGGCAGCCTGGGCATCCACACGAAGATCGACTTCAAGCAGAAGAAGGTCGCGGAGTGCTACAGCACCTCCTCGGTCTTCCGCGGCTACAGCGTCTTCATGCGCGGCAAGGACCCGCGCGACGCGCACTTCATCACCAGCCGGATCTGCGGCATCTGCGGCGACAACCACGCCACCTGTTCGGTCTACGCGCAGAACATGGCTTACGGGGTCAAGCCCCCGCACCTCGGCGAGTGGATCATCAACCTCGGCGAGGCCGCCGAGTACATGTTCGACCACAACATCTTCCAGGAGAACCTGGTCGGGGTCGACTACTGCGAGAAGATGGTCCGCGAGACCAACCCCGGCGTCCTGGAACTGGCCGAACGCACCGAGGCACCCCACGCCGGCGACCACGGGTACCGCACCATCGCCGACATCATGCGCTCACTGAACCCCATCGAGGGCGAGTTCTACCGCGAGGCGCTCCAGGTCAGCCGCTACACCCGGGAGATGTTCTGCCTGATGGAGGGCCGCCACGTGCACCCCTCCACCCTCTACCCCGGCGGCGTCGGCACGGTGGCCACCGTCCAGCTGTTCACCGACTACCTGACCCGGCTGATGCGCTACGTGGAGTTCATGAAGAAGGTCGTGCCGCTGCACGACGACCTCTTCGACTTCTTCTACGAGGCCCTGCCCGGCTACGAGGAGGTCGGCCGGCGCCGCGTCATGCTCGGCTGCTGGGGCAGCCTCAACGACCCGGACCACTGCGACTTCACCTACCGCAACATGACGGACTGGGGCCGGCGGATGTTCGTCACCCCGGGCATCGTGGTGGACGGCAAACTCGTCACCAACGACCTCACCGAGATCAACCTCGGCATCCGCATCCTGCTCGGCAGCTCCTACTACGAGGACTGGCAGGGCAAGGAGCTCTTCGTCACCCACGACCCGCTGGGCAACCCCGTCGACCCCCGCCACCCCTGGAACCAGCACACCATCCCCGCCCCGCAGAAACGCGACTTCGACGACAAGTACAGCTGGGTGATGTCCCCCCGCTGGTTCGACGGCAAGGACTACCTCGCCCTCGACACCGGCGGCGGTCCGATCGCCCGCCTGTGGTCCACCGCGCTGTCCGGACTGGTCGACATCGGCTACATCAAGGCCACCGGACACAGCGTGCAGATCAACCTGCCGCGCTCCATGACCAAGCCGGAGACCACCTTCGAGTGGAAGATCCCGCAGTGGAGCAACGCCATCGAACGCAACCGCGCCCGCACCTACTTCCAGGCCTACGCGGCCGCCGCGGCCCTGCACTTCGCCGAGAAGGCGCTCGACGAGGTCCGGGCCGGGCGCAGCCAGACCTGGGAGCGCTTCGAGGTGCCGGACGAGTCGATCGGCTGCGGCTTCACCGAGGCCGTACGCGGCGTGCTGTCCCACCACATGGTGATCCGGGACGGCAAGATCGCCAACTACCACCCCTACCCGCCGACCCCGTGGAACGCCAGCGTCCGCGACAGCTTCGGCACCCCCGGCCCCTACGAGGACGCCGTCCAGAACACCCCGATCTTCGAGGAGAACCCCCCGGAGACCTTCAAGGGCATCGACATCATGCGCGCCGTGCGCAGCTTCGACCCCTGCCTGCCCTGCGGCGTCCACATGTACCTGGGCGACGGCAGGACGGTGCAGACCATGCACGTGCCCACCGGGCTGAGCGGACTCACCGCATGACCCCGGAACAGACGGGGGCCCGCATCCAGGAGGCCCTGGACCAACTGGCCGGCGCCGACGCCCAGGAGGCCGGCGAGCACCTCGTCCGCGAACTGATGGCCCTCTACGGCGACGCCCTGGCCCGCCTCGTCCAGGCCCTGCCGCCCGCCGTGCTGGCCCGGCTGCTGGACGAACCGTCGCTCGCCGGGCTGCTCGTCCTGCACGACCTGCACCCCGAGGACGTCACCGCCCGCATCACCCGCGCACTCGCCACCCTGCCCGAACCGGTCGACCTGGCCGCCTTCGACCCCGCCACCGGCACCGCCCGGCTGCGCCGCACCCGCAGCGGCTGCGGGTGCGGCGAACAGGACATCGAGAACGCCCTGGCCTGCCACGCGCCCGAGGTCACCGCGGTCGAACTCGAACGCCCCGCAGAACTGCTGCAGATCGGCGCTCGGCCCCCGGCGGGCCCGCGATGACCTTCCGCCAGCTCGACCGGCCCGGCACCGCGCTGCTGCGCCGGCTGCGGGAGCCCGCACCCCCGCAGCCGCAACGCTGCGAGTTCTGCGGCCGGCACCTGCCCGCCGAGCACCGCCACCTGGCGGACACCGACCAGCAGGCGCTCACCTGCGCCTGCACCGCCTGCGCCCTGCTGTTCCAGCAGCCCGGCGCGGCCGACGGCCGCTACCACGCCGTCCCCGACCGCTACCTGACCGACCCGGCCCACCCCCTCGGCGAGGACGCCTGGGCCGCCCTCGGCATCCCCGTCGCCACCGCGTTCCTGCTGCGCACCACACGTCTGCAGCGGTCCGTCCTGCTCTACCCAGGCCCGGGCGGCGCGACCGAGGCCGAACCCGACGAGGCCGCCTGGCAGGCCGCGCTCGGCGGCAGCCGCCTGTACGCCGCACTGCGGCCGGACGTGGAGGCGCTGCTGCTGCGGCGCGACACCGACGGCATCCAGTGCTACCTGGTGCCGGTCGACGTCTGCTACGAACTCGTCGGCCGACTGCGGCGCTGCTGGAAGGGCTTCGACGGCGGGGCCGAGGCGCGCGCCGAACAGACCGCCTTCTTCGACCGCCTGGCGGCCCGGTCCCGCGTCCTCCCCGAAGGCGGCGCCCGGTGACCTCGATCTCCTTCGCCTGCACCGGGGTGCGGGCCGATCCCTACGCCGCCGGGCCCGCCCTGGTCTTCCGGCTGCGCATCACCGCCCCCGCCGAGGTGCGGGTGCACGCGCTGGCGCTGCGCTGCCAGCTGCGGATCGAACCGGCCCGGCGCCGCTACGGCGACGCCGAGGGCGGGCGGCTGACCGACCTGTTCGGCGAGCGCTCACGCTGGGCCGGCACCCTCCACCCGGTCCAGTTCGCCCAGGTCCCGCTGCTGGTCGGCGCGTTCACCGGCGAGACCGAGACCGATCTGGTGGTGCCCTGCACCTACGACATGGACGTCTCCGCCGCCCGCTACCTCGCGGCACTGGACGACGGGGACGTGCCGCTGCTGCTGCTCTTCTCGGGCACCGCCTTCGCCGGCCCCGGCGGCTTCCAGGTCACCCCGGTGGCCTGGGACCAGGAAGCCGCCGTGCGGATGCCGGTCAAGGTCTGGCGGGAGGCGATCGACGCGCACTTCCCGGGTTGCGGCTGGCTCCGGCTGCCCGCCGACCTGATGGCCGAACTGCTCGCCTACCGCTCCCGGCGCGCCCTGCCGTCCTGGGAGGCCACCGTGCGCGAACTGCTCGGCACGGCCCGGACCACAAAGCCGTCCCAGACCGTGAAGTCGTCCCAGGCCGCGAAGCCACCCCAGGCCGTCACGGCGGCCCAGACCGCGAAGGGGGAGCGGTGACCGCGCCCGCCCACGAGAGCGAGAACAGGTTCGCCCACGCCCGGCAGATCGCCGACGCAGTCCTCTTCGAGGGCTACGTGCTCTACCCCTACCGGGCGTCAGCGGCCAAGAACCGGCTGCGCTGGCAGTTCGGCGTCCTGACCCCGCCGCGCTACGGCGCCGACAGCGGCGAGCACTCCCACCAGCGCACCGAATGCGTGATGGAAGCGCGCCAGGGCGACCAGCTGGCCGTCGAACTGCGCTTCCTGCGCCTCCAACGGCGGACGGTCCAAGAAGCAGGCAGACAGGGCGGATTCAGGACCGTCGATGAGCTGGAGCTCGCCGACCGGGTGCTCGTCCCCTGGGACGAAGGGGTCGAGGAACGGATCGAACTCCTCATCCCAGTCGAGGAATTGGCAGCCGGTGAAGCCGTCCGCAGCTTCGAACTCGACGCGTCCGAGGACGAGGAACGGCTCGTCGAGGACGGCACGTTGGCCGGGCGGCTCCTGCGCCGCCGGGAACGGGTCCAGGGCCGCCTGCGGATCACCACCCAGGACGTACCCGGCCCCTACCGGGCGCAGCGGCTGACCGTCCTGGTGGAGAACACCTCCGACTGGGACCCGTTTCCCGGCACCCGCCGCGAGACCGCACTGGCACACGCCCTCGTCTCGGCCCACCTGCTGCTCGGCCTCGACCGCGGCTCCTTCCTCTCGGCGACCGACCCGCCCGAGTGGGCGGGCGAGGCGGTGCGCGCCTGCCGCAACGAGCACACCTGGCCCGTGCTGGCAGGCCCGCCCGGCAGCGGCAAGGTGCTGCTCTCCTCGCCGATCATCCTGGAGGACCACCCGCACATCGCCCCCGAGAGCCCCGGCGCGCTCTACGACGCCACCGAGATCGACGAGATCCTCGCGCTGCGCACCGCGGCCCTGACCGAGCGGGAGAAGCGCGAGGCCCGGGGCACCGACGACCGGGCCGGCGCGGTGATCGACCTCGCCGACTCGATGCCCCCCGAGATCCTGGAACGGCTGCACGGCGCCGTCCGGGGGCTGCGCGAACTCACCTACCCCGAAGCCGGGGCGGACCGGCCCTGGTGGGACCCGGGCAACGACCCGCAGACCGACCCCGGACGGGACCAGGTGATGATCGACGGCCGCCCGGTCGCCGCCGGCAGCCGAGTGCGGCTCCGGCCCGGTCGCCGCCGCACCGACGCCCAGGACCTGTTCCTGCACGGGCGCACCGCGCTGGTGGAGGCGGTGCTGCACGACGTCGACGGTTCGGTGCACCTGGCCGTCACCGTGGACGACGACCCGGGCGCCGACCTGTGGCGGGCGCAGGGCCGCTTCCGGTACTTCCAGCCGGACGAGGTCGCGTTGGTGGAAGAGCGGTGAGCGCCGACCGGACCGGGCGGGTCCTGGTCGCCGGGGTCGGCAACATCTTCCTCGGCGACGACGGCTTCGGGGTCGAGACCGTCCGGCGCCTCGCCGCCCGGGAGCTGCCCGCCGGCGTCGAGCTCCTCGACGTGGGCGTGCGCGGCGTCCACCTGGCCTACCAACTCCTCGACGGCTACCGGACGCTGGTGCTCGTCGACGCCACCGCGCGCGGCGGCGAGCCGGGGACGGTGTACCTGATCGAAGCGGACGCCGGACCGGTGGAGTCGATGGTCCTGGACGGCCACCGGATGGGCCCGGACGCCGTGCTGGCCCTGCTCGCCACCCTGGCCGCCGGAACGGGCGGCACCGCGCCCGGGCGGGTCCTGGTGGTCGGCTGCGAACCCGCCTCACTGGAGGAGGGAATCGGACTGAGCACCCCGGTGGCCGCCGCCGTCGACGAGGCGGTCGCCGTGATCCTGCGCGTCCTCACCACGGACGCACCCACCCACAGAGAGGCGGCACCATGCTGAAGAACCTCGCCGTCGCGGCCGCCGCGGCCGTCCTGGCCGCAGCCGCGGCGCTGATCTGGCAGAGCCTTCCCGACCTGAGGCGCTACCTGCGGATCCGGCGGATGTAGGAGCGGACGCGGTAGCGGAGCAGTACGCGCGGGGGCCACCACCGACGTGCTGCGAACAGGTAGTCACGGGTGCGGCGGCGGCGCGGCGGCGAGCCGTGGGCCCCCCCCCCCCCAGGTATTGGGGCGGTTTGGCACCGGGCCGGTTTGTCACGGGGGCCCGCCACCCCGCC
>NZ_JBHWIR010000185.1:0-1611 GCF_042731835.1 Kitasatospora sp. NPDC059817
GGCGGTTTCAACCGTGACCGTGGCGACCGTCCGTCGGGTGGTTTCAACCGCGATGACCGTGGTGGCGACCGTGGCGGCTTCCGTCGTGACGACCGTCCCTCGGGCGGCGGTTTCAACCGTGACCGCGGCGACCGCCCCTCGGGTGGTGGCGGCTTCCGTCGCGATGACCGTCCGAGTGGCTTCAACCGTGACCGTGACGACCGTCCGCGTCGTGACGACCGCCCGTCGGGTGGTTTCAACCGCGATGACCGTGGTGGCGACCGTGGCGGCTTCCGTCGTGACGACCGTCCGTCCGGTGGCGGCTTCAACCGTGACCGTGGCGACCGCCCCTCGGGTGGTTTCAACCGCGACGACCGTGGCGGCGACCGTGGCGGCTTCCGTCGTGACGACCGCCCCTCGGGCGATGGCTTCAACCGTGACCGTGGCGACCGTCCGTCGGGTGGTTTCAACCGCGACGACCGCGGTGGCGACCGTGGCGGCTACCGCGGCAACCGCGACGACCGCCGTGACGACCGGGGCGGCTACGACGACCGTCGCGGCAACTACGAGCCCGTCAAGCGCCTGCCGATCCCGGAGGACGTCACCGGCTTCGAGCTGGACGGGGACGTGCGCCAGGAGCTCAAGAGCCTTCCCAAGACGCTCGCGGACGACGTCGCCCGCAACCTGGTGATGGTGGCCCGCCTGCTCGACACCGAGCCGGAGGAGGCCTACCAGTTCTCCCGCGTCGCGCTCCGTCTGGCCTCCCGCGTGGCTGCCGTCCGTGAGGCGGCCGGTTTCGCCTCGTACATGACGCAGCGGTACTCCGAGGCGCTGACCGAGTTCCGTGCCGCCCGTCGGATGACCGGCCGTGCGGACCTGTGGCCGGTGATGGCCGACTGCGAGCGCGGTCTGGGCCGTCCGGAGCGGGCCCTGGCGATGGCCGGTGAGCCCGAGGTGAAGCAGCTGGACAAGGCCGGCCAGGTCGAGATGCGTCTGGTCTCCGCCGGCGCCCGCTCCGACATGGAGCAGTTCGACGCGGCCGTGGTGACCCTGCAGAGCCCGGAGCTGGCTTCCAGCGCCGTGCACCCGTGGACCGCGCGTCTCCGGTACGCCTACGGCGAGGCGCTGATCGCGGCCGGCCGTGGCGACGAGGCCCGTGACTGGTTCGCGAAGGCGGCCGAGGCCGACACCGAGGGCACGACCAACGCGGCGGAGCGCCTGGCCGAGATCGACGGTGTGGAGTTCGTGGACGCGCTCGACCCGGAGATGGCCGAGGAGGAGTTCGAGCAGGCCGACGCCCCGGCGAAGAAGCGCGGCGGCGAGGCCTCCGACGACCGCGTGATCTTCGAGGACGAGGAGAACGTCGAGGAGTACTACGACGAGGACGACCTCGAGATCGACGAGGAGTTCGACGGCGTGGTGCCCGCGCGCGCCACCGAGGCCAAGGACGAGGCCAAGGACGAGCCGAAGGCTGACGCCGAGGCCAAGGGCGACGCCCGCAGCTGAGCGGTTCCGACCGACGAGTGAGGCCCTGCCCGCTTCCCCCGCACAAAAATAGGGGGGGCGGGGGGGGGGCGGGGGGGGTGTGGGGGGGGGCGCCCCCCCCCGCTGGGGTGGGACGCGCACACCCGC
>NZ_JBHWIR010000185.1:1621-14225 GCF_042731835.1 Kitasatospora sp. NPDC059817
CGGGGGCGGGGTCCTTTTTTTACAGCCCCCCGCCCCCCCGGTGGGCGTTCCCCCCCGCGGGGGGCGCCCCGCCCCGATCCCCCTCAAAACCCGGGGCAGGGGGCCCGGGCCTCTTCGCGTTTCGGCGGGGGAACCTAGCCCAGTTCGAGGTTGCGCAGCACCAGTCCGGTGGCCGGCTTCGGCCCGAAGGAGGTGGACTTGCGCGGCATGGTGACGCCCTGTTCGGCGAGTCTGCGGACCACGCTCTCCCGGACCGGGTGCAGCAGGACGGCGGTGCCGCCGGTGCGCGCGGCCTCCTGCTCGGCGGCTGCGGCGGTGTGCAGGTAGCCGATGTCGTCCGGGCCGTCGGGGACGTGCCAGGTGCGGTCGAGCAGGGTGGCGTGCAGGACGGTGGCGTCCAGGTGGCGCCACTCCTCGGGCCGGTCGTGCGGCACGGTGGCGTCGAGCAGTGCCTCCTCGGGCTCGCCGAGCAGCCAGTACACGCCGTCCCCGCCGGTCAGTATGAAGCCGTTGCCGCCGTGCCGTTTCTGTTCGGCGAGGGCCTGGAGGGCGGCGGTCAGCGGGCCGGGGACCTCCTTGACCTTCCACTGGTCGCCGAGCCTCTCCAGCGCCTCGGCCACCGGCAGCCGGTACAGCACCCGGTGGATGGCCCGGACCCGCAGCGGGTAGCGGGCGGTGTCCACCAGGAGCACCAGGCCGCGGTCCCACGGGCTGCGCGGCAGGTGGCGGTGCTCGCGCTGGAGGCGGAGGTACATTTCCCAGCGGTGGTGGCCGTCGGCGATCAGGGCCCGGCAGGTGGCGAGGTCGCGGCTGATCTCGGCGATCTCGGCGGGGTCGGCGACGGCCCAGAGGCGGTGGTGGGTGCCGTCGCTGGTGGCCGTGGAGAGCAGTGGCTCGCCCTGGACGGTCCGCTCGATGACGCCGGAGGCGCCGCCGCTGCCGCGGTAGGTGAGCAGCAGCGGTTCGAGGTTGGCCCGGGTGGTGCGCATCAGGCCGACCCGGTCGGCGACCGGCCGCGGCATCACGTCCTCGTGGGGGAGGACCACGCCGGCCTCGCGACCGCTCACCGCGAGGGCGCCGATCAGCCCGCGTTGGAGCAGCTCGGGGGAGTCGCCGGTGGCTGGCACGCGCTGCTCGTAGACGTAGAGCGCGGGCGCCGGGTCGGCGGCGAGGATCCCCTCGCGCTGCCAGGCGGCCAGGAGCCGGGCGGCGTGCCGGTACTTGGTGTCGCGGTCGGGCCGGTCGCCGGCGTCCTCGGGCTCGGGCCTGGGCAGGATCAGCCGGACCACGTTGTGCGGGTCGGCGGTCTCCAGGTCGAGCCGACGGCCGGGGTCGACGACGTCGTACGGCGGTGACATGACCGCAGCCAGCGCGCCGACCCGATCGGGGACGTAGCGCAGGCCTTGGAAGGGTGACAGGGACAGGCCTGCGGTGGCGACGTGCCCGGGATCGCCGGGGCCGCCCTCGGGAGTCTCGACTCCGTCTTCTGCACTGGGTGTGCTCATTCTGGGCATCGTAACCGGGTACGCGTTGTTGAGAGATCGGAATACCCGTGCTGACCTGTGGGACGGGTGTGCGACCGAGGGCGAGGTACCGCATGGACGACGGGCAGGAACGGCTGGACGGCAGCGGCCCGGCCGAGCAGGGCGGGTTGGACGGCGCCGGTGGCGGGGGTGCGCAGGTGCACGGCGGCGTGCCGGCGCAGGGGCGTTCCGGCGAGCCGACCGGGGACGTGTACGACTGGTTCCGGCGCGGCGGGAGGCTGCTGGCCCAGGGCAACGCGGCGGCCGCCGAGCAGTTGCTGGTCCGGGCGGCGGCGGCCGAGCCGCAGTCGCGCAGCATCCGGGAGACGCTGGCGCGGGCCCAGTTCGACACCGGTTCGTACGCGGCGGCGCTGGAGAACTTCCGGGCCGTCGCGCTGGCCGATCCGTCGGACGACTACGCTCAGTTCGGGTGGGGCGTCGCGGCGGCCCGGCTGGGCGACTTCGAGACGTCCGCCGAGCACCTGGCGCTGGCCGTGGCCATGCGGCCGGGCACCGAGCACTACCAGGCGGCGCTGCGGCAGACCAGGGCGACCCTGGCGGCCCGCGCCGGGGCGTTCGGGCCGCTGCTGCCCGGGGCACCCGGGTACCTGGCGCCCCCGCCGGGCCCGGACGGGGCGCCGACGGGCGACGCCGGTGCGGACGACGAGGTCTGACCGGCTCGGGGCCCACCGGCTCAAGGGCCCACCGGCTCAAGGGTCCACCAACTCAGGGGCCCGGCAACTCAAGGGCCCACCCGCTCGGGGCACCCGAGGAAGCGAACAACGCAGTGAATGAGGTAGCGCAGCCATGACCGCACCGACCACCACCGTGCGACGGACCGCCCCCGGCGGCAGCGAGCAGCCGTTGACCGAGGCGTACGACACGGCGCTGCTGGACCTGGACGGCGTGGTCTACGCGGGCCCGCACGCGATCGAGCACGCCGTGGACGCGCTGGCCGCCGCCCGGACGGCCGGGATGCGGCTCGCGTACGTGACCAACAACGCCTCCCGCCCGCCGCGGGTGGTGGCCGAGCACCTGACCGGGCTGGGCGTGCCGGCCGAGCCGGCCGACGTGATCAACTCGGCGCAGGCAGCCGCCAGGGTGGTCGCCGAGCAGGTGCCGGCCGGGGCGAAGGTGCTGGTTGTGGGCGGTCCGGGGCTGGAGGAAGCACTGGCCGAGCGCAGGCTGGTCGCCGTCCGCTCGCTGGCCGAGGAGCCGCTCGCGGTGGTCCAGGGCTACGACCCGTCGGTCGGCTGGGCGCAGCTGGCGGAGGCCGCGTACGCGGTGCAGCAGGGGCTGCCGTGGGTGGCCTCCAACACCGACCTGACCATTCCGACCGCGCGTGGCATCGCGCCCGGCAACGGGACGCTGGTGGCGGCGGTGCGGGCGGCCGCCGGGGTGGACCCGGTGGTGGCGGGCAAGCCGCAGCCGCCGATGCACCGGGAGACCGTGCTGCGGACCGGCGCGCGGCGGCCACTGGTGGTCGGCGACCGGCTGGACACCGACATCGAGGGCGCGTTCAACGGCGGGGTGGACAGCCTGCTGGTGTTCACCGGGGTGACCACCCCGGCGCAGCTGCTGGCGGCCCCGGCCGAGCACCGGCCGACCTATCTGTCGGCGGACCTGCGCGGGCTGCTGGAGCCGCACCCGGCGGTCACGACCGGGGCGGACGGCTTCGGTTGCGGCGGCTGGGTCGCGTCGGCCGCCGGTGGCGTGCTGCGGCTGGACGGCGGCGGGGACCGCTGGGACGGTCTGCGGGCGCTGTGCGCGGCGGCGTGGACGGCGCTGGACGCGGACGGCGCACCGGCCGACGGGCGCAAGGCCCTGGCCGAGCTGGGGTTCTGAGTCGCCGCACGGCGCTCAAGGCGAGGGCGGTCGGGGCCAGGACGCTCAAGGCGAGGGCGGTTGGGTCCAAGAGGGAAGGACCACGGCGGCCGGGTTCAGAGCAGGGTGCGCAGCCGCAGCAGGTCGCGGAAGCCCGCCTCCAGCCGGATCCGGCCGCCCGCCCAGGCGGACGCGAAGTTGAGCCCGCCGAAGACCACGGCGACCAGGTCGTCGCTGCTCATGGTGAGCCGGATCGCCGCCTTCTCGGCCGGGGCGCCGGAGGCCGAGGCGAGGCCTTGGATCCGGCCGTCGCGCAGTTGGCCGGTGAAGGTCAGGTCGAGGTCGGTGATCCGGCAGCTGAGCGAGCGGTCGAGGGCGGCCGCCTTGCGGACGTCACCGGTGGACTTCGCCATGTTCCGGCTGAGCTGTTCCAGCGCCTCGCGGCACTCCTCGGCGTTGGCCATGGCGGTGGTTCCCCTCCCTGGGCTTCCTGGTGGTTGCGGCAGGTGACGGCGATGGTCCCTGCCGGGCCACGGTACCGCAGGCGGGTTTTGGCGGTAGCGTCGTCCGTGGGGTGCCCGGATCGGCCCGGGCACCGACGGCGACGGAGCGATGCGCGCAGGCGCTAAGGAGGCACCCGGATGCTGCCGAGGACGGTGCGGGGAGTGGTGGAGGTCGCCGCCGGGCTGGCGGAGGAGGTCGGCAAGCGGGTCGTCGGGACGGCGGCCGTGATCCTGGAGCGGACCGGGGTCGACGTCACCGAGGTCGAGCGTCGGCTCGGCGGGCAGTTCCCGCCGTCGGCGAAGACGCTGCAGACGCTGGCGGAGGAGGCGGTCACCGCCGGGCGGGCCGGGGTGGACCTGGCCGTCGGGGTGGCGCGCGGCGAGGTGGAGAAGGCCTTCGAGAAGGTCGGCGACCAGGTGATGAAGGTCGGCGTGGTGCTCGCCTACCTGGAGAGCAAGCTGCGCGAGGTCGAGGAGGAGGCCGAGCCTGCGGTGCGGTCGGCCGGGGTCGACGAGGCGGCGGAGCCGACGCCGGCGCCCCGGGCGGACGACCTGTTCGGGCGCGGCTGGGAGCGGGCGGACGAGCAGCCGGCGGCCCCGGTGGCGGGGGAGCCGATAGTGGCCGAACGGGTGGAGGTGGACGAGCCGGTCGAGGTCGACCCGCCCGTCCCGCCGGTACGGCCGTCGCTACCGGGGAAGGCCGCCGCGAAGCGGACCCCGGTGAAGAAGTCCCCGGCGACGGAGCAGGCCTCGGCGGAGCAGGCCCCGGCGGAGAAGGCCTCGACGGAGCAGACCCCGGCGGCGGGCCGGGCCGGGGCGAAGAAGTCCCCGGCGAAGAAGGCGGCCGCCAAGAAGCCGGTGGCCAAGAAGACGGCCGCCAAGAAGACGACCGTGCGCAAGACGGCCGTCAAGAAGACCGCCACCGCGCAGCAGGCCGCCGCCGAGCCGGCCGCGCAGCCCAAGGCGCCCGCGAAGCGCACGGCGACGAAGAAGACCACCGTCCGCAAGGCCACCAGCACGAAGAAGCCCGATGACCGGACCAGCTGAAGCCGTCGAACCGCTCGGCGTGGAACAGACCCCGACCGGCCACCCCGTGGTGGACGCCGGGCTGGCCCGGCTGGAGGCCCTGGACGGGGTCCCGGCCGAGGCACACGTCGAGGTGTACGAAGATGTTCACCAGCGGCTGGCCGACACGCTGGCCGCGCTCGACCAGGAATGACCCTGGAACGACCCGCAGGACTCGTAGGAGCTGAAACACCAGTGGCAGTGGCACGACGCCGACTCGACGCGGAGCTGGTCCGCCGCAAGCTGGCCCGGTCGCGTGAGCACGCGTCCGAGCTGATCGCGGCCGGCCGGGTGACCGTCGGAGGCACCACCGCGACCAAGCCGGCCACCCAGGTGGAGACCTCGGCGGCGGTCGTGGTGGCCAAGGACGACAACGACCCCGACTACGTCTCGCGCGGCGGGCACAAGCTGGCCGGGGCGTTCGCCGCCTTCGTCCCGCAGGGCCTGGTGGTCGAGGGCCGCCGGGCGCTGGACGCGGGCGCCTCCACCGGCGGCTTCACCGACGTCCTGCTGCGGGCCGGCGCGGTCGGCGTGCTGGCGGTGGACGTCGGCTACGGGCAGCTCGCGTGGTCGCTGCAGAGCGACGAGCGGGTGACGGTGATGGACCGCACCAACGTCCGGGAGCTGACCCTGGAGCTGATCGGCGGCACCCCGGTCGACCTGGTGGTCGGCGATCTGTCGTTCATCTCGCTGGGCCTGGTGCTGCCCGCGCTGGCCGCCTGCGCGGCCGGGGACGCGGACCTGGTGCTGATGGTCAAGCCGCAGTTCGAGATCGGCAAGGAGCGTCTGGGCAGCGGCGGGGTGGTGCGCAGCCCGCAGCTGCGTGCCGAGATGGTGCGCCAGGTCGCCGGGCAGGCGTGGGGGCTCGGGCTGGGCGTGCGCGCCGTCACCGCGAGCCCGCTGCCGGGCCCGTCCGGGAACGTGGAGTACTTCCTGTGGCTGCGCCGGGACGCCCCGCAGCTGGATCCCGCCGAGGCGGACCGGGCCGTCGCGGAGGGGCCCCGATAGGGTGCTGTGGGGGCGTCCGGTCCGTCATGCTGTGTGACGCGGCCGTACCGGGGCCGAAGGCGACCCGGCAGGCGTGAGGGAGAGGGCAGCGGCATGAGCGATGAAGAACGTACGGTCTTCCTGATCGCGCACACCGGCCGGGCGGCGGCGCTGCGCAGCGTCGAGGCCCTGGTGCACGGGCTGCTGAAGGCGGGCATCCGGATCAGACTGCTCGCCTCCGAGGCGCTGGACCTGGACCTGCCGGACGGGGTCGAGAAGGTGGCCGGGGGGCCGGGCGCGGCGGACGGCTGCGAGCTGATCCTGGTCGCCGGCGGGGACGGGACGCTGCTGCGCGGGGCGGAGCTGGCCCGCGAGCACGGGCTGCCGATGCTCGGGATCAACCTGGGCCGGGTCGGGTTCCTCGCCGAGGCCGAGCGGGACGATCTGGCCGTGGTGGTCGAGCGGGTGGTCGACGCCGACTACGAGGTCGAGGAGCGGATGACGATCGACGTCATCGTCCGCACCAACGGCGATGTGGTGCACCAGGACTGGGCGTTGAACGAGGCGTCGATCGAGAAGGCGTCCCGGGAGCGGATGCTGGAGGTGGTGACCGAGGTGGACGGCCGCCCGGTCTCCAACTTCGGCTGCGACGGCGTGGTGTGCGCGACGCCGACCGGTTCCACCGCGTACGCGTTCTCCGGCGGCGGGCCGGTGGTGTGGCCGGAGGTGGAGGCGCTGCTGATGGTGCCGATCTCCGCGCACGCGCTGTTCGCCCGCCCGCTGGTGACCTCGCCGGATTCGGTGCTGGCCGTCGAGGTGCAGCCCAAGACCCCGCACGGCGTGCTCTGGTGCGACGGGCGGCGCACGGTCGAACTGCCGGCCGGCGCACGGGTGGAGGTCCGCCGGGGGCAGACCCCGGTGCGCCTGGCCAGACTGCACCGGGCGCCGTTCACCGACCGGCTGGTGGCCAAGTTCGCGCTGCCGGTGACGGGTTGGCGCGGGCGGGCGAACACCCACTGCTGACGGCCCGTCAGGCCGCTGGTCAGATCGCCAGCGGCGGGGTGTCGCCGGGCGGCCCGTACCGGCCGCCCGCCGTCGCCCGGGCGGCGGTCTCGGCGAGCCGCTGCACGGCGGCGGGGACGGCCGGGGCCGGCACGGTGAGCGGGATCCGGACGTGGTGCTCGAACGCGCCGTCCGAGCCGAACCGGTTGCCCGAGGCGATCCTCACCCCGGCGCGTTCCCCGGACCGGGCCAGCGCCGCGCCGGACAGCCCGCCGGTGGACACCCAGAGCGAGAGCCCGCCGGGCGGCGGCGTGAACGACCAGCCCGGCAGGTGCTCGGGCAGTGCGGCGGCGAAGGCGTGCGCCGTCGCCCGCAGCCGGTCCAACTGGTGCGCCCGGACGGCGGGCAGCGGCTCGCCCAGCAGTTCGGCGGCGATCAGCTGCTCCAGGACCGGCGTGCCGACGTCGCTGTAGAC
The DNA here is from genome assembly GCF_042731835.1 of Kitasatospora sp. NPDC059817. NCBI lineage: Bacteria > Bacillati > Actinomycetota > Actinomycetes > Kitasatosporales > Streptomycetaceae > Kitasatospora > Kitasatospora sp. NPDC059817. Next base: position 9,001 of record NZ_JBHWIR010000185.1, read on the forward strand.
CCGGTCGGCGGCCAGCCGGCGCACCAGCGCGGGCGCGGCCCGGACCCAGCCGATCCGCAGGCCGCCCCAGAGCAGCTTGCTGGCCGAGCCGACGGTGACCACCTGGGCGGAGCGGTCCAGCGCCGCCATCGGGCGCGGCAGCGGGACGGACTCCGGTACGCCCCAGCCGAGTTCGGCGGTGGTCTCGTCGACCAGGACGACGCTGCCGGCGGCCCGGGCGGCGGCCAGCAGCTCGCGGCGCTGCTCCTCGCCGATCAGCGCGCCGGTCGGGTTGTGGAAGTCGGGGATCACGTAGGCGACCTTGGGCGCGGCCCCGCGCAGCACCCCGCGCCACTCGGTGAGGTCCCACTCGGGCTGGGGGCGGTAGCCGTACGGCACCGGCACCAGGCGGGCGCCGGTGATCCGGAGCGCCTGGAGGGTGTGGGCGTAGCTGGGCGCCTCGACGGCGACCCGGTCGCCGCGGCCGATCAGCGCCCGCTGGACCAGGTGCAGCCCGCCCATCGCGCCGGTGGTGACGAGGATCTGGTCGGGGGTGGTGGGCAGGCCGCGCTGGGTGTAGCGGCGGGCGAGGGCCTCGCGCAGCACCGGGACGCCGGTGGGGTAGTGGCCGTGCCCGGCGGCGTAGCAGGGCAGCTGCTCGACGGCCCGGACGGCGGCCTCGCCGAGGAAGGGCTGCGGGGCCGGCAGGGCGGCGACGCCGAGGTCCAGGGTGCGGCCCTGCTCGTCCGGGGGGACGGGGTGCAGCGCGTCGCTGGGCGGCGGGGCGCCCTCGGGCAGGGTGGTCCAGCTGCCGGCGCCGCGGCGGCTGAGCAGGTAGCCGTCGGCGCGCAGGGTCTCGTAGGCGGTGGCGACGGTGGTGCGGCTCAGCTCCAGGGCGCCGGCGAGTTCGCGCTCGGCGGGCAGCCGGGCGCCGACCGGCAGGCGGCCCTCGGTGACCAGCAGCCGGATCTGTCCGGCGAGGGTCCGGTAGGCGGGGCGGCGGGCGGTGGCCGGCTCGGGCAGCCGGGCGGCGGCGAGCAGCCGGGCGAGCGCGGGCGGGGTGACGGTGGTGTGCCAGTCGGCCAAGGCTGATCAGTCCACTTGCTCGAAATTGGCCCTGGAGCGGGCTCTATTGGCCTGACCATCATGGCAGTGCGGCCGTCGAGTCCGCCACCGCCGGGGCCGCCCGGGGTGCAGCACCACCCGCAGGAGCGCCCGATGGCCACCACGACCACGCCGACGACCACGCCCGAACCCGCCCCGGAGGCCGCCCGGCCCCCGCTCGCCGCCCGGGTGCTCGGCGACACCCACGCCCTGGGCCGCCGGATCCCGCAGCTCGCCGTCGGCCTCTACCTGTACGGCGCGAGCATGGCGCTGATGCTGCGCTCCGGCCTCGGCCTCGACCCGTGGGACGTCTTCCACCAGGGCCTGCAACGCGTCGCCGGCCTCTCGGTGGGCACCTGGGTGACCATCTGCGGCGCCCTGGTCCTGCTGCTGTGGATCCCGATCCGCCAGCGCCCGGGCGTCGGCACCGTCGCCAACGTGCTGGTGCTGGGCGCCTCGATGGACCTCACGCTGCGGCTGGTCGACGGCCCGCACGGGCTGCCCGCCCGGATCGCGCTGATGGCCGCCGCGATCCTGCTCAACGGCCTGGCCACCGGCCTCTACATCGGTGCCCGCCTGGGCCCGGGCCCGCGCGACGGCCTGATGACCGGCCTGCACCGGCGCACCGGGCGTTCGCTGCGGCTGATCCGCACCGGCATCGAGGTGACGGTACTGGTCGCCGGCGTCCTGCTGGGCGGCACCGCCGGGGTCGGCACGGTCGCGTACGCACTGGCGATCGGCCCGCTGGTGCAGATCTTCCTGCCGTGGTGCACGGTGCCGGGACCCGGGCAAACGCCCCGGAAGGGGTGAACTTCCGGGCGCGGAGTTGCCGCGCGGCGTTGCCGCTCGTCGCGCGCCGGGGGTGGAACCTCGTAAGGTCGTCTCCGTGTTGGACGAGATGCGGATACGGGATCTTGGGGTCATCGACGACGCGGTGGTCGAACTCGCCCCCGGCTTCACCGCCGTGACCGGTGAGACCGGCGCCGGAAAGACCATGGTCGTGACCAGCCTCGGCCTGCTGCTCGGCGGCCGCGCCGACCCGGGCCTGGTGCGCAACGGGACCGGACGCGCCGTCGTCGAGGGCCGGCTGGAGCTGCCCCCCGGCTCCCCGGCGGCGATCCGCGCGGCCGAGGCCGGGGCCGAACTGGACGAGGGCGCCCTGCTGATCAGCCGGACCGTCTCCGCTGAAGGCCGCTCCCGGGCGTACGTCGGCGGTCGGGCCGTCCCGGTCGGGCTGCTCACCGAACTCGGCGAGGAACTGATCGCCGTGCACGGCCAGACCGACCAGCAGCGGCTGCTGCGCCCGGCCCGCCAGCGCGGCGCGCTGGACCGTTACGCGGGCGAGGCGGTGGCCGAGCCGCTGGCCCGCTACCGGGAGACCTACCGGAGCCTGCGCGAGGTCTCGGCCACCCTGGAGGAGCTGACCACCCGGGCCCGTGAGCGCGCGCAGGAGGCCGATCTGCTGCGCTTCGGCCTGGACGAGATCGCCGCCGCCGAGGCGGTGGCCGGCGAGGACACGGAGCTGGCCGCCGAGGCCGAGCGGCTGGGCCACGCCGACGCGCTGTCCTCCGCCGCGACCCTCGCCCACGCCGCCCTGGCCGGCGACCCGGCCGACCCGGAGGCACTGGACGCGGGCACCCTGCTCGCGCAGTCCCGCCGCGCCCTGGACGCCGTGCGCCACCACGACGAGCGCCTCGCCGGCCTCGCCGACCGCCTCAACGAGGTCGGCTACCTGCTCGCCGACGTGGCCGGCGACCTGGCCGGCTACGCGGACGACCTGGACGCCGACCCCGTCCGGCTCGCCGCCGTCGAGGACCGCCGGGCCGTCCTGGCCCAGCTGCTGCGCAAGTACGGCGGCCCGGAGAACTCCCTCGCCGAGGTGCTCGCCTGGGCCGAGGCCGGCTCCGCCCGGCTCGCCGAACTCGACGGCGACGACGACCGGATCGACCAGCTCGGCGCCCAGGAGACCGCGCTGCGGGCCGAGTTGGCCGAGCTGGCGGCCGAGGTGTCGGGCGCCCGGCAGGCCGCGGCCGGGCGTTTCGCCGACGCCGTCTCCGCCGAACTCGCCGAACTGGCGATGCCGCACGCCCGGGTGACCTTCTCGATCGCCCAGGTCGACGACCTGTCGGGGATCGAGGTCGACGGCCGCACCGTCGCCTACGGCCCGCACGGCGTGGACGAGGTCGAGGTGCTGCTCGCCCCGCACCCCGGCGCCCAGCCCCGCCCGATCGCCAAGGGTGCCTCCGGCGGTGAGCTGTCCCGCGTGATGCTCGCCGTCGAGGTGGTCTTCGCGGGCGCCGACCCCGTCCCCACCTACCTGTTCGACGAGGTGGACGCGGGCGTCGGCGGCAAGGCCGCGGTCGAGATCGGCCGCCGGCTGGCCAAACTGGCCGAATCCGCCCAGGTCGTGGTGGTCACCCACCTGCCGCAGGTCGCCGCCTTCGCGGACCGGCACCTGGTGGTGGAGAAGACCAACGACGGCACCGTGACCCGCAGCGGCGTCAAGGTGCTGAACGACGAGGAGCGGGTGCGCGAACTCTCCAGGATGCTGGCCGGCCTGGAGGACTCCGAGCTCGGCCGGGCCCACGCCGAGGAACTGCTGGCCGCCGCCCGGGCCCCGCGCCACCGCTAACGCGGGTCCGGCACCCCCCGGCTGGACCTGCTGCGACAGGCCCTGGCCGGGGCGTCCGACCCGCCGACAGGGCCGGGTGGCCCTTGCGGACGGAAGGCGACGCGCCCCCGGTGGCGCCGACTGTCCAAGAGGGCCGCCGACCTGGCATGGTGGCGGCTGGACACTGGCTTTCCAGTCCCGAGCGCCGCCGACGGGCAACCCTCGCGAAGCGGCGCGCGAACCTGATCGAGTCGGATGCGAGAGAACGTGGACCATTCCGCCGCCCGGGCCGCCGCTGCCACCCCAGAACCGGGGCAGCTGCACGTGGTACTCGTCCTGGCCGCCAGCACCGGCGGTATCGGTGCCCACGTGCGCTCCCTGGCGCAGGGCCTCGTCGCGCACGGCGTGATCGTCACGGTGTGCGCCCCGGCCGGCACGGACGCGCTGTTCGGCTTCTCCCGCACCGGCGCCAGGTTCCACATCGTCGACATCACCCCCACCGCCGGCGCCCGCAGTGACGCCGCCGCGATCGGCGAGCTGCGCCGGGCCTTCACCGGCGCCGACGTGGTGCACGCGCACGGGCTGCGCGCCGGGCTGCTCGCCGACCTCGCCCTGCGCACCGCAGGCCGCTTCCCGGGCCTGCGCCCGGAGACCCCGCTGGTGGTCACCTCCCACCACGCGCTGCTGGCCACCGGTCTGGAGCGCCGCCTGCAGCGGCTGATGGAGCGCCGGGTCGCGCGCGCCGCCGACCTCGTCCTCGGCGCCTCCTCCGACCTGGTCGCCCGGGCCCGCGAGCTGGGCGCCACCGACGCCCGGCTCGGCCCGGTGGCCGCCCCGCCGATGCCCGAGGGCCGGCTCGACCGGGCCGCGGCGCGCGCCGCGCTGCTCGGCGACGGCCCGGACCGGCCGCTGGTGCTGGCGGTCGGCCGGCTCGTCCCGCAGAAGGCCTTCGGGCTGCTGCTGGACGCCACCCGCGAGCTGTCCGTGCTGGACCCGGAGCCGCTGCTGCTGCTCGCCGGGGACGGGCCGGAGGCGGCCGGGCTGCGCGAGCGGGTCGCCGCCGAGAAGCTGCCGGTGCGGCTGCTCGGCTTCCGCACCGACGTGCCCGACCTGCTGGCGGCCGCCGACGTGGTGGTGGTCGCCAGTCGTTGGGAGGCCCGCTCGCTGGTGGTGCAGGAGTCGATGCGGGCCGGCGTGCCGGTGGTCGCCACCGCCGTCGGCGGGATCCCCGAGCTGGTCGGCGACGCGGCCGTGCTGGTGCCGGCCGGCGACCCGGTCGCGATCGGCCGGGCGGTGCGCGGGCTGCTGGCCGACCCGGCGGGCCGCGAGCGGCTGGTGGCGGCCGGCCGGCAGCAGGCCGAGACCTGGCCGGACGAGGCCGCCACCGTCGCCCAGGTGCTCAGCACCTACGACGAGCTGGTCCAGCGGGACTAGGGCCAATGCCAGTGACTTTGGTGTGTCTGTCTCGTTGGTTGTGGTGTGGCGAGGGTGGGGCAGGTCAAGTCGTGTGCGGGTGAGCGGTTGTCGGATC
>NZ_JBHWIR010000186.1:0-14202 GCF_042731835.1 Kitasatospora sp. NPDC059817
GGGGTGGGGGGGGGCGGGCGCGCGGGGGGGGCCCCCATCGCGGGTGCTGGAAATTTGGGGTTTGGGGGGGGGGGCACTTTGGGGTGGGGGGGGGCGGGCCCCGGGCCCCAAACACGCCCGGGGCCCGTCCGTTGTGGCAACGGACGGGCCCCGGGCGGTTACGTCGTGGAGGTTACGTCGTGGAGCTCAGCGCTTGATCGCGCCGCGCAGGCGGGCCAGCCGGTCGGAGACGCCCCAGGCGGTCACCCGCCACAGCGCCTCGACGACGATGTTGCGGCTCATCTTGGACGCGCCCAGCTCGCGCTCGACGAAGGTGATCGGCACCTCGGCCACCTTGAACCCGGCCTTCACCGTGCGCCAGGCCAGGTCGACCTGGAAGCAGTACCCGGCCGAGGCCACCTCGTCCATGCCCAGGCCCAGCAGGGTCTCCTTGCGGAACGCCCGGTAGCCGCCGGTGACGTCCCGGATCGGCACGCCCAGCGCCAGCCGCGAGTAGGTCGAGCCGCCGCGGGAGAGCAGCAGGCGCGACTTCGGCCAGTTCACCACCCGGCCGCCCGGCACCCAGCGCGAGCCCAGCACCAGGTCGGCGCCGCGCAGCGCGCCCAGCAGCCGGTCCAGTTCCTCGGGCTGGTGCGAGCCGTCCGCGTCCATCTCGACCAGGACGTCGTAGCCGCGGTCGATGCCCCAGCGGAAGCCCGCGAGGTAGGCGGCGCCCAGGCCCTCCTTGCCCTTGCGGTGCATGACGTGCACGTTCGGGTCCTCGGCGGACAGCTTGTCGGCCAGTTCGCCGGTGCCGTCGGGGCTGTTGTCGTCGGCGACCAGCACGTGGGCCTCGGGGACCGCCGCCCGCACCCGGCCGACGATCCGCTCGACGTTCTCCGCCTCGTTGTAGGTCGGAATGATCACCAGGACCCTGCCGAGATCAGCAAAACTCTGCTGGTTCACGGTCACGTACAAACCTCTCGGCCGATGGCGGGGAGTGTCAGAACACCATCGCCCGCACTCTGGAACGCGGCTCCGCCGGCAGCCCGCCGACGGAGTGACCACGGTGGAAACTGCTGTGCAGGGCGGAGACTACTGCGTCCTGGCATCCTACTACCGCGCCCGGGAACCACCGGTCCGGCCAGGGCACTCCCCTCCGGTACCCGCCGTTTCCTCGCGGGCGACACCGGTCGGCTAGGGTCGATGACCTTGCCCGTACCCGGACCCCCGCACCGCCGGGCCCGTTGCCCCGACGATCCGGCACACCCGCCACCCAGCGAAGGAGTAGGACCGCGCGCATGGACAGGCTCATCAACACCGTCCGCCCATACGCCTGGGGGTCGCTGACCGCCCTGCCCGAACTGCTCGGGCAGGAGCCGACCGGCGAACCGCAGGCCGAGCTGTGGATGGGCGCCCACCCCGGCGACCCGTCGCGGGCCGACCGGGGCGAGGGGCCCCGCCGGTTGGACGAGCTGATCGCGGCCGACCCCGAGGGCGAACTCGGCGCCGCGACCGTCGCCCGGTTCGGTCCGGCCCTGCCGTTCCTGTTCAAGATCCTGACCGCGGGCATCCCGCTGTCCATCCAGGCCCACCCCACGATCGCCCAGGCCCGCGCCGGGTTCGCCGCCGAGAACGCCCTCGGCATCCCGCTGGACGCCCCCGAGCGGAGCTACCGCGACGCCAACCACAAGCCCGAGATGGTCTGCGCGCTGGGCGCCTTCGAGGGGCTCTGCGGCTTCCGGCGGCCCGCCGAGGCGGCCGGGCTGATGGCCGGGCTCGCGGTGCCCGGGCTCGGCCCGCTGATCGACCTGCTGGCCGTCGAGGACGAGGCCGAGGCGCTGCGCGGCACGCTGGCCGCCATCCTCACCATGGACGGGAAGGCCGCCGAGGAGACCGTCCGGGAGACGGCCGCGGCCCTGGCCCGCACCGACCCGGCCGGCGACTACGGGCCGTACGCCCGGATCGCCGAGGACTTCCCGGAGGACCGCGGTCTGATCGCCGCCCTGCTGCTCAACCACTTCCGGCTCCGGGCCGGCGAGGCGCTCTATCTGGACGCCGGCGTGCCGCACGCCTACCTGGCGGGTGCCTGCGTCGAGCTCCAGGCCAACTCCGACAACGTGCTGCGGGCCGGCCTCACCCCCAAGCACATCGACCTGCCCGAGCTGCTGAAGGTCCTGGTCTTCGAGGCGGGCGCCCCCGAGCTGCTGCACCCCCGCCCGGTCGACGGCACCGCCGGCGAGGAGCTCTACCCCGTCCCGATCGACGAGTTCCGGCTCTCCCGCTTCGTCCTGGACGGCCGGGACCGCGAGATCGACGGCCGCGCCCCGCAGATCCTGCTCTGCACCGAGGGCACCGCCCGGCTCACCGCCGCCGACGGCACCACCCTGGACCTCGCCCGCGGCCGGTCGGCCTTCCTCCCCGCCACCGGCGCCCCCACCCGGCTGTCCGGCACCGCCACGACCCTCTTCCGCGCCACCGTCACCGTCTGACGGCACCCAGGAACCACGCGCCGAGGGCTCGCCTCCCGGGTAGGAGGCGAGCCCTCGGTGTGTCCGTGCGGCGGTCAGCCGACCCGTTGCCCCGGGCCGCCGGCGCCGACTTCGACCGGCACCTGATCCTTCTCCTGATCCTGGCCCCCGCCCTGGCCCTTCTCCCCGGACTGGGCCGGAACAGCCCCGGCGGCCTCGCCGGTCGCGGGCGCCCCGATCGACACGGCGGCCGCCGGCTGCAGGGCGCTGCCCGGCCAGCGGCGCTCGACCGCCTTGGCCACCTTGCGGCCCAGCTTCTGCACGGGCAGCTCCACCAGCCGGTACATCACCCAGCTCGCCAGCATGATCACGACGAGGTACTCGGCCGTCCAGATCAGCTTGCCGCCGGTCGTCGGCGGCACCTTGGGCACGTGCAGCAGCGGCTGGATGGTGTGGACCAGCGGGACGTGCAGCAGGTAGAGCGAGAAGCTGATCCCGCCGAGCCAGGTGAGCGGCTTCGGGAAGCGGCGCTTGCGCAGCGCCATGCCGATGCCGAACGTGATCCAGGCCCCGAGGTAGGAGCCGGCCCAGGCCATCCAGCCGGCCGTCCAGGTGTTCTGCTCCATGCCGTCACGGTTGTACATCCAGGCGACGGCCACCCCCGCGACGACCACGAAGCCGCAGCACAGGATCGCCTGGAGGCGGTCGATCTGGCGGTTCTCGGCCCGGTAGATCGCGGTGCCCGCGAACATCGTCGCGAAGATCATCAGGGTCTCGAACATCGGGGCCCGGCTGTTGTTGTACATCAGCACGAAGCCCAGCAGACCGAGCGTGATCGCCCCGACCCGGGTCAGGTTCGGCCGGCCGCTCAGCACGCAGGCGAAGCCGAACAGCACGATCAGGACGGAGCCCCAGACCAGGTTGCGGGTCGAGGTGATGTCGCTGGTCAGCGTGTGGGAGGCGATGGAGGTGCCGAAGAGCAGCGCCACGCCGGCGAAGCCGACCGCGATCGGGCCGCTGCGGCGGTGCTGGCCGACCGTGAAGAGCGCGGTGACCATGTAGTAGAAGACCATCTCGTAGCTGAGGGTCCACATGACGCCCAGGCCGTTCCAGACGCCCATGAAGTCCTGCAGCATGGTCGAGTTGGCGGCCACGTAGATCAGGTCGTGATCGGTGGCGAAGAGCGCGACCGAGCCGTCGCCCTTCGGGATGATGGCCAGCGCCACCGTGATACCGATGATCACCGGCGGCCAGAGCCGGAAGATCCGTCCGATCCAGAACGCCCGCACGTCCCCGCGACGCTCCAGCGAGGCCGGGATGATGTAGCCGCTGACCAGGAAGAACAGCATGACGCCGTAGAGGCCCAGGTCGGCGTGCCACCAGATGAAGGACGCCACCCCGTCCGGCAGCATCTTCAGGACGTCGAAGTGGTGGAGCGCCACCACCAGGGCGGCCACGCCGCGAAGCGCGTCGAGCCAGCCCAGCCGACTGGCCGACCCGCTCGCCCGAGCCTTCGTGCTTCCCCCGGCCCGGCGGGCGGACAGCTGTCGTATCGTTTTCACCGCACGGACAGTAGCTCATCACACTGCTGCGTTGGCCTCGGTGACGGTCGGACGAGGCCCCCCGGTGCCCCTCGTCAGTGCTAGTCCCGGGTCATGTCGACGAAGCGCGAGTAGTGGCCCTGGAAGGCCACCGTGATGGTGGCGGTGGGGCCGTTACGGTGCTTGGCGACGATCAGGTCGGCCTCGCCGGCGCGCGGGGACTCCTTCTCGTAGGCGTCCTCGCGGTGGAGCAGGATGACCATGTCGGCGTCCTGCTCGATCGAGCCGGACTCGCGCAGGTCGGAGACCATCGGCCGCTTGTCGGTGCGCTGTTCGGGGCCACGGTTCAGCTGGGAGAGCGCGATGACCGGGACTTCCAGCTCCTTGGCCAGCAGCTTCAGGTTTCGCGACATGTCGGAGACCTCCTGCTGGCGGTTCTCGGCCCGGCGGGAGCCGCCGGACTGCATCAGCTGGAGGTAGTCGATGACGACGAGCTTGATGTCGTTGCGCTGCTTGAGCCGGCGGCACTTGGCCCGGATCTCCATCATCGACAGGTTCGGGGAGTCGTCGATGAACAGCGGCGCCTCGCTGACGTCGGGCATCCGGCGGGCGACGCGGGTCCAGTCGTCGTCCGTCATGTTCCCGGAGCGCATGTGGTGCAGCGCGACCCGGGCCTCGGCGGACAGCAGGCGCATGGCGATCTCGTTGCGGCCCATTTCGAGCGAGAAGATCACGCTCGGCAGCTTGTTCTGGATCGAGCAGGCGCGGGCGAAGTCCAGCGCCAGGGTCGACTTGCCCATCGCGGGGCGGGCCGCGATGACGATCATCTGGCCGGGGTGGAGGCCGTTGGTGAGCGCGTCGAAGTCGGCGAAGCCGGTCGGGACGCCGGACATCTGGCCGTTGCGGGAGCCGATCGCCTCGATCTCGTCGAGGGCGCCCTCCATGATGTCGGCGAGCGGCGCGTAGTCCTCGTTGGTGCGCTGCTCGGTGACGGCGTAGATCTCCGCCTGGGCGGCGTTGACGATCTCGTCGACGTCGCCCTCGGCCGCGTAGCCCATGCCGGCGATCCGGGTGCCGGCCTCGACCAGGCGGCGCAGGACGGCGCGCTCGTGGACGATCTGGGCGTAGTACTCGGCGTTGGCGGCGGTCGGGACGGAGTTGACCAGGGTGTGCAGGTAGGAGGCGCCGCCGACGCGCTGGAGCTCGCCGCGCTTGGTGAGCTCGCCGGCCACGGTGATCGGGTCGGCCGGCTCGCCGCGGGCGTACAGGTCGAGGATCGCGCCGTGGACCATCTCGTGCGCGGGCCGGTAGTAGTCGGCCGGCTTGAGCACCTCGACCACGTCGGCGATGGCGTCCTTGGACAGCAGCATGCCGCCGAGGACGGACTGCTCGGCGGCGAGGTCCTGCGGGGGGACGCGCTCGAAGCCGTCCGCGCCGCCCTGGCCCTCGTCGTCGCCACGGCGCTGCCAGCCGCCGCCACCGCCACCGCTCTGCGAACCGTCGCGCTGGGAGCCGCTCCGGCCGCCCTTGCCGCCCTTCTGGAAGCCGCCCTCGCGGCCGCCGCCGTCGCGGTTGCCGTCCCGGCCGCCGCCCTGGCCGGAGCGGCTGCGGGAGACCGGGAGCCGGTCGCCGGGCCCGTCGGGGAAGGACGTGTCGTCGAAGGCGCCGGCGGGGAAGGGGTCCTCGGCGGGCTGCCAGTCCTCCTCCGGCGGCGGGGCGTCGTGGTCGTCGTACTGGGGGCCGGTCACGCGTGTTCCCCGATCAGCGAGTGGTGCGAGTTGGAGCGGGTCTTGCCGGTGGCTGGGTGGAGCGGAGCCGCTCCTCTTTGTACGCCACGGCACCGACAAATCGGACGCCGGGGCGGGCGGGAGTGTCGGGCGGAGGGCCCACGCTAAGGCGCCGGGAGCCGTTCAGCCAAGGCGGTTATCCACAGGGGGTGTGGACGAGCGGCCCTGGGCTGTGGAGAAGTGCCGCAAAGCTGTGGACGCCCCTGTGGAAGGCCCTGTGGATAACCAGACCATCTGTCCACCGTCAACCTGTTGACCAGGTATTACCTCTTTCCGGGCCTGTGCATGAGAAATTCTTCACACACAGCCGGACCCCCGCGGGCGCGAAGCGGGTCGAACGCCTCGCTCAAGAATTCGAGTAATAGACAACTGCCACTAGCAGTCATTACCTGTGGATGAGTAGCCTGGAGCCCATGACCGCCCCTCCCGCAGCCCCGACCCCCTCCAGACGCCGGCACGACCGGGAGATCCTCGCACTGGCCGTCCCGGCCTTCGGCGCGCTGGTCGCCGAACCGCTCTTCCTGATGGCCGACTCGGCGATCGTCGGCCACCTCGGCACCCCACAGCTGGCCGGGGTCGGCATCGCCGCCGCCGCGCTGTCCACCGCGACCGGCGTGTTCGTCTTCCTCGCCTACGCCACCACCGCGGCGGTGGCCCGCCGGATCGGTGCCGGGGACCGCCGCGGCGCCGTCCAGCAGGGCGTCGACGGCATCTGGCTCGCCCTCGGTCTGGCCGTCCCGGTGGTGCTGCTCACCGTGCTGCTGGCCCCCTGGGCGGCCGACGTCCTGGGGGCTTCGGAGACCGCCGCCCCCTACGCCGTGACGTACCTGCGGATCAGCGCCCTGGGCATCCCCGCGATGCTCATGGTGATGGCCGCCACCGGCGTGCTGCGCGGCCTCCAGGACACCCGCACGCCGCTGCTGGTGGCGATCGCGGGCTTCGCCGCCAACATCGGCCTGAACGCCGGCCTGGTGTACGGCGCCGGGCTCGGGGTGGCCGGCTCGGCCTGGGGCACCGTGCTCGCGCAGACCGGGATGGCCGCCGTCTACCTGGTCGTGGTGGTGCGCGGGGCGCGGCGCGAGCACGCCTCGCTGCGGCCGGACGCGGCCGGCATCCGGGCCAGTGCGAGGGCGGGCGGTCCGCTGCTGGTCCGGACGGTCAGCCTGCGCGCGGTGCTGATGATCGCCACCGCGGTGGCCGCCCGGCTGGGCGACGACCAGGTGGCCGCGCACCAGATCACCATGACGCTGTTCAGCTTCCTGGCCTTCGCCCTGGACGCCATCGCGATCGCCGGCCAGGCGATCATCGGCCGCTACCTGGGCGCCGAGGACATCCCGGGCGCCAGGGCCGCCACCCGTCGGATGGTCGAGTGGGGCATCGGCTCGGGCGTGCTGCTGGGTCTGCTGCTGGTGGCCGCCCGCCCGCTGTACGTCCCGCTGTTCACGCCCGATCCGGCGGTGCAGGGGCAGTTGGACACCGCCCTGCTGCTGCTCGCGCTCAGCCAGCCGGTCGCCGGCCTGGTCTTCGTGCTGGACGGGGTGCTGATGGGCGCCGGGGACGGCCCCTACCTGGCCTGGGCGGCGATCGCGACCCTGGCGGTGTTCACCCCGGCGGCGATCGCGGTGCCGGCCACCGGCACCGGGCTGGCCGGGCTGTGGTGGGCGATGAACCTGTTCATGCTGGTCCGCGCGGCCTTCCTGGTCGGGCGGGCGCGCGGCGGCCGCTGGCTGGTCACCGGGGCCGTCCGGAGCTGACGGCGCCGGGGCCGAGGGCTCCGGCACGGAATGCGCCGACACCGAATGCGCAGGGGCCGAACGCTCCGGAACACGACCGAGGGCCGGACTCCCGGAGGAGTCCGGCCCTCAGGCCACTGCTACGGAACTCAGGCAGCGACGACGGCGACGTCGAGGTTGGCCTGGACGTCGGCGTGCAGCTTGACCGAGACCTTGTGGGTGCCCACGGTCTTGATCGGCGAGGCGATCGCGACGGCGCGCTTGTCCACGGCCGGGCCGCCGGCGGCCTTGATGGCCTCCACGACGTCGGCCTGGGTCACCGAACCGAACAGACGGCCGGCGTCACCCGAGCGAACGGCCAGCTTGACCTGGACGCCCTCGAGCTTGCCCTTGACCTCGTTGGCGGCCTCAAGGGTCTGGATCTCGTGGATCTTGCGGGCGCGACGGATCGCGTCGACGTCCTTCTGGCCGCCCTTGGTCCAGCGGATGGCGTAGCCACGCGGAACCAGGTAGTTGCGGGCGTAGCCGTCCTTGACCTCGACGACCTCGCCGGCGGAGCCGAGACCCGGCACCTCGTGCGTGAGGATGATCTTCATTACTTGGTCACCCTCTCTTAGCGCGCGGTGCTGGTGTAGGGCAGCAGCGCCATCTCACGGCTGTTCTTCACGGCCGTGGCGACGTCACGCTGGTGCTGGGTGCAGTTGCCGGTGACCCGGCGGGCACGGATCTTGCCACGGTCGGAGATGAACTTCCGCAGCAGGTTCGTGTCCTTGTAGTCAACGTAGTTGACCTTGTCCTTGCAGAAGACGCAAACCTTCTTCTTCGGCTTGCGAGCAGGCGGCTTCGCCATTGTGTGCTCCATTTGGGGTTCACGGCCCGGCCGGCGTCCTCAGGACGCCGGCGGCCGGGCCGCACGAAATCTGTCAGCTCTTAGAACGGAGGCTCTTCCGAGAAGCCGCCACCGGACGGGGCGCCCCAGCTGCCGCCGCCCTGTTGGCCGCCGGACGGAGTGCTGGACGCCCACGGGTCGTCGGAGGGGCCGGACTGGCCGCCGCCGCCGGAGTTTCCACCCCAGCTGCCGCCGCCGCCCTGCTGGCCGCCACCGCCGCCCCAACCGCCCTGCTGGCCACCGCCGCCGCCCTGCTGGCCGCCGAAGCCGCCACCAGAGCCGCCGGGGCCACCGGACCGGTTGGCCCGGGTGACCTTCGCGGTCGCCGAGCGCAGGCTCGGGCCGACCTCGTCGACCTCGACCTCGAAGACCGTCCGCTTCTCGCCTTCCTTGGTCTCGTAAGACCGCTGGCGCAGTCGGCCCTGCACGATGACGCGCATGCCGCGCTGCAGCGACTCGGCCACGTTCTCCGCCGGCTGCCGCCAGACGTTGCACGTGAGGAAGAGGCTCTCGCCGTCCTTCCACTCGTTCGTCTGACGGTCGAAGGTGCGGGGGGTGGACGCGATACGGAACTTCGCGACCGCCGCACCCGACGGGGTGAAGCGCAGCTCGGGGTCGTCGACGAGATTGCCGACGAGGGTGATGACGGTCTCGCCTGCCATGGTGGTGATGACCTCTCGGGAAGATGTCCGTTCACCGCTGTTTCACGTGAAACAGCGGACGCGAGCTACCCGAGACCCGAAGGCCTCAGAGGTGGCTCAGTGGGTGTCCGGGCGCAGGACCTTGGTCCGCAGAACCGACTCGCTCAGGCCCATCTGGCGGTCGAGCTCCTTGACGACCTCAGGCGTGGCCTTCAGGTCGATGACCGAGTAGATGCCCTCGGACTGCTTGTTGATCTCGTAAGCCAGACGGCGACGACCCCAGGTGTCGACCTTCTCCACCTTGCCGCCGGCGTTCCGGACGACGGTGAGGAAGTTCTCGATCAGGGGGGAGACAGCGCGCTCCTCGACCGAGGGGTCGAGGATGACCATCACCTCGTAGTGACGCATGGGTAACCCACCTCCTTTGGACTCAACGGCCACGGTCTCTCCGTGGCAGGAGGGTTGTGCAGCGTCGGCACCGGAGCAGTGACGACACCGGCCACCGTAGCGGCCGGGTCCGACAATCGGGCCCCGCTCACCCGACAGGGTGGTCGCCCGGAAGAGGGCGCAAGGGGGCACAACTACACCAGTGCAGACGGCACAGCCTACCCGCACCCGGACGGCCGAACAAAACGCATAGGGGTTGTGAGACCGGCCCAACCGCCGCAATCTGGACGGAACGGGATTCCTGCCCGTTCGTCTCCACGCCAGGAGGTGGGACTCATGGCCCAGTCCGTCCACCGCATGCCCGCGCTCACACTGAACACCGACGGCCACCCGCACCCCCGCGAGAACGCCCTGGTGGGCCTCACCGCCGTGCTGGGCGTGATCGCCTTCACCACCTCGTTCTTCCACAACCTGCACCTGCTGACCTCGTGGACCGGCCTGTTCGGGATCATCACGGGGCTGCTCGGCATGTTCGTCTCGGTCACCACGGCCGAGCGCTTCGTGCTGATGATCACGCTCGGCGCCTCCGCCATCGGCTTCTACCTCGGCATCGCCCGCGGCGGCCTCTGGGGCTGAGCCGCCCCCGGTCGCACCGTTCCGGAACCCTCGGCGCCCCCGTGGCGTATCTGCAAGGAGACAGGTACGCGACGGGGGCGCCGTCGCGCCCGCAGCGGCGGGCGCCCGGGCCCCGGACGATAGGGTCAGCCCGAGAACCTGGGCCCACCGCAGCCCGACCGACGAGGAGCACCGAGCAATGAGCCTGCGCCTGAGGACGATCACCCGCGAGGAGCACCTCGCCTTCATCAGGAGCCGCGCCTCGGCCAGCCACATGCAGGTGCCGTCGTGGGGCGACGTGAAGGCCGAGTGGCGCTCGGAGTCGATCGGCTGGTTCGACGAGGCCAACCAGCTCGTCGGCGCCGGCCTGGTGCTCTACCGGCAGCTGCCCAAGCTCAAGCGCTACCTCGCCTACCTGCCCGAGGGCCCGGTCATCGACTGGTTCGACCGGGACCTCGACCGCTGGCTCTCCCCGATGCTCGCCCACCTCAAGTCGCAGGGCGCGTTCTCGGTCAAGATGGGCCCGCCGATCGTCATCCGCCGCTGGAACGCCCCCACCATCAAGGAGGCCATCGCCGGCAAGCAGGCCAAGCGCCTGCGCGACGTCGAGGCCGACTGGTACGAGGCGCGCGCCTTCGAGGTGGCCGACCGGCTGCGCAAGGCCGGCTGGCTGCAGGGCGAGGACGGCGGCGCCGGCTTCGGCGACGTCCAGCCGCGCTACGTGTTCCAGGTGCCGCTGGCCAACCGCTCGCTGGACGACATCCACAAGAACTTCAACCAGCTCTGGCGCCGCAACATCAAGAAGGCCGAGAAGAGCGGCGTCGAGGTGTACCAGGGCGGCTACGACGAGCTGCCGATCTTCCACCAGCTCTACCTGGTGACCGCCGAGCGCGACAAGTTCACCCCGCGCCCGCTGTCCTACTTCCAGCGGATGTGGAAGGCCCTCACCGCCGAGGACCAGAACCGGATGCGGCTCTACATCGCCTACCACGACGGCGAGCCGCTGGCCGCGACCACGATGCTGGTGGTCGGCGAGCACGTCTGGTACTCCTACGGCGCCTCGGCCAACCACAAGCGCGAGGTCAAGCCGTCCAACGCGATCCAGTGGCGGATGATGCGCGACTCCTACGCGCTCGGCGGCGGCGTGTACGACCTGCGCGGCATCAGCGACACCCTGGACGAGAACGACCACCTGTTCGGCCTGATCCAGTTCAAGGTCGGCACCGGCGGCCAGGCCGCCGAGTACCTCGGCGAGTGGGACTTCCCGCTCAACAAGCTGCTGCACAAGGCCCTCGACCTCTACATGTCCCGCCGCTGAGGAGGCTGACCCGATGACGCTGTCGCTCTACCTCGACACCGAACGCTGGCGCACCCACCAGCGCTCCGTCCTCGCCGAGTTCCCCGGTCTGGTGCCGGTCGCCAAGGGGAACGGCTACGGCCTGGGCAACCACCGGCTGGCCGAGGAGGCGACGCTGCTGGGCACCGGTGTGCTGGCCGTCGGCACCGCGTACGAGGCGGCCGACGCCGCCGAGTGGTACGGCGGCGAGCTGCTGGTGCTCACCCCGTACCGGGTCGGCGAGGAGGCGCTGCCGCTGCCGCACGCCCGGGTGATCCGGACGGTGGCGAACCTGGACGCGCTGCGGGCGCTGCGCGGCGCCCGGGTGGTGGTGGAGTGCATGACCTCCATGCGCCGCCACGGGGTGAGCGCCGCCGACCTCACGGCCGTCGCCGCCGAGCTGGACGGCGTCGCCTTCGAGGGCCTGGCGCTGCACCTGCCGATGGACCGGCCGGACGGCTCCAGCCCGACCGAGGAGGTCGTCCACTGGGTGGACACCGCCCGGGCGGCCGGGGTGCCGGTGCACACCGTGTACGTCAGCCACCTCGGCGCGGCCGGCATGGAGCAGTTGGCCCAGCGCTACCCGGACATCGTCTTCCGGGCCCGGATCGGCACCCGGCTCTGGCTGGGCGACCACGGCGCGCTGGAGGTCCGGGCCACGGTGCTGGACGTCACCCCGGTGAAGAAGGGCGACCGCTACGGCTACCGCCAGCACCCGGCGCCGGCCGACGGCCACATCGTGGTGGTGGCCGGCGGCACCGCGCACGGCATCGGCCTGGAGGCGCCCAAGTACGTGCAGACCATGGCCTCCCGGGCCAAGGGCATCGCCCGGGCCGGCCTGGCGACCGTCAACAAGACCAAGTCGCCGTTCCACTGGGCCGGCAAGCAGCTCTGGTTCGCCGAGCCGCCGCACATGCAGGTCTCACTGCTGTTCCTGGACGGCGAGACCAAGCCCCCCGCGATCGGCGAGGAGCTCGGCCTCCAGGTCCGGCACACCACCACGCACTTCGACCGCGTGGTGGACCGCTAGACCCTGTCCGGCCCTAGAACGACTGAGGCGCCTACGCCTTCTCGGCCGGCTCCGGCAGTTCCGGCTCGTCCAGCCACTGCTCGGAGCCGGCCGGCGCGTATCCGGCGTAGCTCTCCTCCTCGCGCAGCGTCCGGGCGGTGCCGAGCACGAACACGTCCGGGGCCCGGTCGAGCACCCCGCCGGACGGGTCGTCGCTGCCGTCCCAGCGCACCGGGTCGCGGTCCGGCTGCAGGGCGTCGCGGACCACCATGACCACCAGGTAGAGCGTGCCCAGCAGGTGCAGCACGACCGCGAAGTGGTACCAGGCCTCGCCGATCCCGTGCTGCTTGGGCCCGGTGACGAAGCCCAGGTGGGACCAGATGCCCAGGGTGTACAGCACCTCGCAGGCCTGCCAGATCAGGAAGTCCCGCCAGCGCGGCCGGGCCAGCACCGCGAGCGGCAGCAGCCAGAGCGCGTACTGCGGCGAGTACACCTTGTTGACCAGCACGAACAGGGCGACCACCAGGAAGGCCAGCTGCGCGAAGCGCGGGCGGCGGGGCGCCGTGAAGCCGAGCCACGCTATGGCCAGGCAGCCGAGGACCATCAGCACGCCGATGTAGAGGTCGAGGTCGGCCAGCCCCGTGCCCCGGCTCTGCATCAGGATCAGCCAGAACGAGCCGTAGTCCTCGGCGCGGTGCTTGCTGAACACGTAGAAGGTCGACCAGCCCTGCCAGTTGGCCGCCATGATCGGCAGGTTGACCAGCAGCCAGGAGCCGACCGCGCCGGCCAGCATCACCCGGAACTCACGCCACTTCCCGGCCCGCCAGCAGAGCACCAGCAGCGGGCCGAGCAACAGCACCGGGTAGAGCTTGGCCGCGGTGGCCAGGCCGATGAAGACACCCGCCCAGCCGGGCCGGGAGCCGGACCACCAGGCCATCGCCACGGCGGCCAGCGCGACCGCGAGGAGGTCCCAGTTGACCGTGCCGTTCAGCAGCAGGACGGGCGCGAGCGCGAACAGCAGGGCGTCCCAGGGGCGGCGGCGGTGGGTGCGCGAGAGCGCCACCACGGCGACCACCGCGCAGGCCATCAGCAGCCCCGCGTTGATCGCCCAGAACCACCGCTCCTGGTCCTGCGAGGTGCCGGCGCCGGGCGTCAGCCAGGCCGCGACCTGCATGAACAGGCCGGTCAGCACCGGGTATTCGAGGTACTGCAGATCCCCCGAGGTGCCCGGGATGCGGTCCACGTACGGGTGCAGCCCGGCCGAGAAGCCGCGGCCGGAGAACAGGTGCGGGATGTCGCTGTAGCAGGCGTGGATGTACTGCGGCGAACCCGGCTGGAACCAGGCCTGGTTGTAGCAGGGCGCCTTCTGCACCATGCCGAGCACCGAGACCACGATCACCGCCAGCGCCAGGAAGCGCGCCGGGATCCACCAGGAGACGCCCAGCAGCGCCCGGCGGCCCGGCGGGCCGCCGATCACCTCGCTGCCGGCCGCCGCCACCGGGTCCTCGTCGGCCGGGACGACCACGGTGTTGACCGGCGGCGCGGCCGTGGCGACGGCCGGCCCGACCGGCCCTGCGGCGTCGCCGGGCCCGGCCGGCCCTGCGGATTCGTCACGATCGCTCGACGTCATGCCGGACATCCTGCCGCACCGGCCCCACCGGGACGAGGAGGACCCCGCAACGGGCCCGGCCTCCGTCGCCCGGCGGCACGGCGAATCATGACGAAACGGCGGGGGGGGGGCGCCCCCGGGGGGGCCCCCCCCCCCGGGGCGGCTGGCGCCACCCCGGGGGGGGGGGGGCGGGCCCCCCCCCCTG
>NZ_JBHWIR010000187.1:0-14192 GCF_042731835.1 Kitasatospora sp. NPDC059817
GCGCCGTCCGTCACCGGGGTGCCGACCTTGGTGGTGAGGTCGGTGGTCGCCCACTTGTCGGCGGTGTCCTTGTAGGTGATCTGCAAGTGGCCGTTGGCCGCATTGGCACTGACCACGCCGGTGACACCGTTCTTCATGGTGAAAGCGCTGGGCGCGCCACCGGCGGAGTTCGGGGTGCCGACGACGTTCGTCAGGTCGACCGTCACCCACTGGCCGTTCGCATACCTGGCGGTCCCCTGGAGATGGCCGTCCGTGCTGCGGGAGTAGATCATGAGCGTGCCATCGGAGTCCGTGGTGGCACTCACGGCGCCGTCGGTGGCGGGTGTGCCGGCCTGGTCGGCGAGGTCCGTGGTCGCCCACTGGCCGGCGGTGTCCTTGTAGGTGATCTGCAAGTGGCCGTTGGCGGCATTCGCGCTGGCCACGCCGACGATCCCGTTCTTCTGGGTGAAGGTCGCAGGCACCCCACCCGCCGAAACCGGGGTGCCGACGACGTTCGTCAGGTCAACGGTCGCCCAACTCCCGTTCGGCTGAAGAGCAGTGAGACTCAGATGCCCGCCATCCGTCGAACCACGCGAGTAGATGGCAAGCGTGCCATCGGGGTCCGTCGTTGCACGGACCGCACCTCCAGTGACCGGCGTACCGACCTGGTTGGTGAGGTCGCTGGTCGCCCACTTGTCGGCGGCGTCGCGATACGTGATCTGCAGGTGCCCGTTGGCGGCGTTGGCGCTGGCCACACCGGTGACACCGTTCTTCATCGCGAAGGCACTGGGCGCACCACCCGCCGAAATCGGAGTACCCACGACATTCGTGAGGTCAACGCTCGCCCACTTGTCGGTCGGATACCTGACAGTCCCCTGAAGATGACCATCAACGCTACGGGTGAACGTGTAAGCCGTACCATCAGCACCACTCACCGAACCACCGTCACCCAACGCCGGAACCCACGCCGAACCCGGCGCCGGGTCGTTGACGACGTTCTTGTAGCGCAGCGCCTTGTAGTCGCCGTTCGGGTGCGAGTCGAGGGACGCGGCGTTGATCGAGACGCCGGTCCGGTGCTTCACCGGTGTGCTGCCGAAGGAGTAGTACGAGAAGGTGGTGTGGGCGGCGTCGTCCCACTTCTCGAAGAGGATGACGTGGTCGTAGTACGAGTTCAGGATGTCGCCCGGCATCAGGTCGCTGCGGCTGATCTGGTAGGTGAAGCTGTCCGCGAGGCCCTGCGTGTTGGCGCTGGTGCCGAGGTGCCAGGCCATCGAGACGTAGCCCGAGCAGTCCGTGCGGTAGCCGCGGCCGGAGGAGTCCGGGTACGAGCCGCCCTGGTCGTAGTTGATGTTCTTGCCGTACCAGAACTGGGCGCGGGCGAGGATCTCCGAGCGGGTGATCTGGCCGCCGACCGAGGAGGTCGTCGCCGCGTACGAACTCCCGGCGGTGACGGCCGTGACGACCACGGCACCGGAGGCGGCGATGGCGGCGGCGAGCGTGACGCGCAGCAGCTTGGACGTCTTCGAAGGCATGACGGTGCTCCAGCGGGGAGAGAGGGGTGGGATCGGCCGTGCATGGTGCTCGGCACACACACACCGGGCCGTGACGGCTGCCCTCCAGGAGCAGCGGTCGGTGACACCTGGTCCGGTGTGCTGCCCCGGGCGGGTGCTCCCTGGCGGCGGTCACCAGTCTCACCACAGGTCAGGAGCCTCGAAAGGGCCTTCGGCTGGCCTGAATCGGCCCAGGCCCGTTCCGGCCAGCCCGGAGGTTCCGGCGCTCTCCCTCGCCGGACTCGACCCCGCCGGCGGCCCCACCTCGACAGCGCCGGCGCCGCCGCTGGCGCCAACGCCCAGAACGCCTCCGGAGCCCGCGGGGCGACGGCTACGTCCTGATCACCTGGCGACCAGTTCTGCACCAACGGCTCTGTCCCGCCATCGCTGGTGGCGAGGCGGGACAGGTACCGGTGGCAGTCATACGCCCCTGCCCCGGCCTTGCCCCTGCGGCTACGGGGGGTTGCCGAGGTTGCCGGGGAAGGACGTCGGGACCGTGGCTCAGCCGAGCGTCAACGACTTGGCGTGGGTCCGCCAGGCCTCGTCCACCGAGACGGTCTCACCCTTGTAGCTGGGGCTCTCGTAGCCGGTGGCCTGGAATCCGGTGAACAGGTTGAACCAGCAGTTGGCGTACGGGCGCACCGAGTAGACGTGGTCCTGGAGCGGGGCGGGGATGTCGAAGGAGTAGTCGGCGGCGTTCCCGTTGTAGCACGCGTGCGGGCCGGTGAAGGTCACCGATTGGCCCCCGAAGAAGAAGTCCTGGTAGATCGTCCCCAGGACCACCAGGTCGGAGAGGCCGGCCGGGCTGTTCAGCTCCTTGGCGAACGCGCTGTCGCGGGCGGCCTCGGCGGCGGTCGGCGGAGCGTCGGCGACCCGCCCGCCGGTGGCATGGCTGATGGCCTCCCGGTAGGTGCCGAAGCACTGCGCCTGGCCGCCCTGCGCGTTCACCACGCAGTGTCGGGTCGAGTCTGCGGCCGTCGTGGGTCGAGCGACGGCCGTGGCCGCGCCGGACAGGGACAGTGCGATCGCCGTCGCCGCGAGGACGGCTCCGATGCGCTTGAGGGAGCGTGCCATGGTTGATCAACTCCTGGGTCGAATACCGGCGCCTTTCGGCCGGTGCACGGCAACCCTCTCAATCGGCTGCACGATTCTGGCATGATCTGATCACTGCTTTGTCGTGACGCGCGCTGCCGCGTGCCGGCACGTGACAGCTCAGGTGACACACCCGGGCGCGGGGTGACGCTTCGTCAACACCGGTGCCTCCCAAGGGGGGTGCCTCGGTATCGCCGGTGGGGGGACATGGAGTTCAGGATCCTGGGGTCCCTGGAGGTGTGCGCCGGGGCCGCTCCCGTACGGTTGGGCGGGCGCCGTCAGCGGAGTCTGCTGGCGATGCTCGTGGCGCACTCGAACCGGACCGTCCCGGTCGCCCGACTGGTCGACACGGTCTGGGACCAGGACCCTCCGGCCACGGCGGACCGCCAGATCCGCAACATGGTCGGCCTGCTGCGCCGCATGCTCGGCACGGGGGCGGCCTCCCCCATCGTGACCGACGGCGCGGGCTACCGGCTGGTGGCGGACGACGCCCGGGTGGACCACCGCCTGTTCGCCTCCCGGGTCGCGGCGGCAGTGGACCTGGACGCGGCGCAGGCCGTCCCCCGGTTGCGCGAAGCCCTGGAGCTGTGGCGCGGCCCCGCGCTGGACGGGTTGCCCGGCCTGGTCTTCGCCGCTCTCGCGGCCGGCCTGGAGGAGCAGCGGATGGCCGTGCTGGAGCGGCTCTACGAACTGGAGCTGGAGGCGGGGCGGCACCGCGAGGTCGCCGCGGAACTGACCGGTCTGGTCGCCGATTTCCCGCTCCGTGACCGCCTGGTGCGGCAGCTGCTGACTGCCCTGCACCGCTCGGGCCGACACGGCGACGGGCTGGAGGCCTACCGGCGCCATGCCTCCCGACTCTCCGAGGACCTCGGGCTGGACCCGACACCTGAGGCCCAGGCCCTCCAACGGGCCCTCCTCCTCCCCTGTCCGGCACCGACACCCTCACCGGCGCCCACCGCCCGTCCGACACCGACCGCCCGTCCGGACCGGACCGCCCCGACCACCGGCGTCGCCCCTGCGGCGGCGCCGGCGGACCCGCGACCCGAGCAACTCCCTTCCGACCTCTCCGTGTTCGTCGGCCGCGCCCCCGAACTGCTCGTACTGGACCGGGTGCTGGCCACCGGGGAGCCCGGCGCCCGCCCAACGGCGGCACCGTGCGCCGTGATCACGGGTGCCGCCGGAGTCGGGAAGTCCGTGCTGGCGCTGCACTGGGCCCACCTCACGCGGGAGCGGTTCCCCGACGGACGGCTCTTCGCGGACCTGCGGGGCTGGTCCGCCGCCGGCCCCCGCTCCCCGCACGGGGTGCTGGCGGCGTTCCTGCGCGCGCTGGGCGTGACGGCCGAGTCCATACCGGCCCAGCTGGACGAGGCGTCCGCGCTCTACCGGTCGCTGCTGGCCGGGCGGCGGATGCTCGTCGTCCTCGACGACGCCGCCGGCCCGGAACACGTCAGGCCACTGCTACCGGGCGGCAGCGGCTGCGCCGTCGTGATCACCAGCCGGGACCGTCTCACCGGACTCGTCGCCCGCGAGGGCGCCCACCGGGTCGCGCTCGACGGCTTCACCCCCACCGAGGGGCAGGCGCTGCTCGCCCGCATCCTGGGCGCCGACACCGCCGACACCGCCGACACCGCCGAGGCGCAGCGGCAGGCCGGCGCCCGGCTGCTCGACGCCTGCGGGCACCTCCCGCTGGCGCTCGGCATCGCCGCGGCCCAGCTACGCGATCGGCCGCAGCGTGATCTCGTCGCCTTCGCCGACGAGTTGGCCTCCTCCACCGACCGCCTGGGCGCCCTGGAGGCCGACGGTGACGACCGCTCCTCCCTGCGATCGGCCTTCGGCCTCTCCTACCAGGCGCTCGACCCCGCCGCCCGACGCCTGTTCCGCCGGCTCGGCCTGTTCCCGGGGGTGGACATCAGCGCCCCCGTCGCCGCGACCCTGTCCGCGTACGCCGTCGACGAGTGCGACCGGCTCCTCGGCCGCCTGACCACCGCCCACCTGCTCGCCGAGCCCTCACGGGGCCGCTACCGCTTCCACGACCTGCTGAAGCTCTTCGCGGCCGAGCTGGGCGCCCGCGAGGAGAGCCCGGAGGAACAGCGGGAACTACACGGGCGCTGGCACGCGTGGTGCCTGCACCACGCGCACGCCGCTGCCCGGGTGCTGACCCCCGGGCGGCGGCGGGTCCCCCTCGGCCCGCCGCCCGAGGGCCTGCGGGTGGCCGACCTCACCGGCCCCGAACAGGCCACCCGGTGGTGCGACGACCAGCGGGCGAACCTGCTCGCCACCGTCCGCCACGCTCACGAACGCGGGGACGACGAAACGGCCTGGAAACTGCCCGCGCTGCTGTGGAGCTACCTCCACCGCGCTTCGCCGCAGACCGAAGGGGTGGCCCTGGGCCGGACGGCCGTAGCCGCCGCCCGCCGCCTGGGCGACCTGAGCGCCCAGGCACACGGCCTCAACGACCTGGGCCATGTCTGGGGCGCCCTGGGCGAACTCACCCTGTCCCGGCGGACATTCCAGCGGGCCAGGGGCCTCGCCCACAGCGCCGGCGACCGGTGCGCCGAAGGCCGGGCCCTGGCCAACCTCGGCGCTTACCACTACTTCACGGGCCGCTACGCCGACGCCGGGGAGTACTACGAGCAGGCCCTCGACCTGCTGACGGCCGACGGCCCGGAGACCGACGACTGGACGGCCGACCTCTGCCGTACCAGCCTGGCCCCGACCTACCTGCTCCTGGGCCGCTACCAGGAAGCATCGGACCACGCGAGCCGCGTGCTCGCCCGGCCCAGGGCCCAGCGCAACGGGCCGATGGACTGCTCTCTGCTCAACACCCTGGCGGCGGCGCAGCACGCCCTCGGGCGGCCGGAGGAGGCGGTCGGCCATTACGAACGGTCCCTCGCCGTGAGCAGCCGCCTGACAGGCTATCCCGCCCAGCGGGCCCACGCCTTGGCGGGACTGGCCGCCGCCCACCGGGCACTGGGGCGCGAACAGCGCTCCCGTCAGGCCTGGGACGCCGCGCACGAGATCTACGCGGAGCTGCCGGCGCACCAGCTGACCTCGAACCTGCCGATCCTGGCCGCACTGGGTTTCACTCCGCCCGCCACGACCGACCGGCGGCGCTAAGCTTCCGGCCGGCTGTCACGTGTCGGAACGACGTCGGATCCATGCCGTGGCCAGCACTCCCAGAACCACCAGCAAACCGCCGACCGCGATCCCGACGTGCTCCGCGCTCAGCAGACGGCTGTGCCTGCCCTCGGCCGCAGCAGAGCGCGGAGGAGGGGGGATGGTGGCCCCGGAGCTGGGGGTTTCCGACGCAGACTGGCCGTCCTGAGGACGGTCCGTCGCCTGGGGTGACGGGGAGCCGGACGGGTCGCTCCCGTCGGCAGCTCCACCCCCGTACAGAAGAGCGCCGTCACCACGGTCGCCCTCACCGCGCTCACCGCCGTCGTGCTTGTCGATGCAGTGGGTGGCCGGGAAGGAGAAGACCCGTTCGTGGCGGTCGAACGCCTTCACCACGAAGAGCGGGTGCTCCCTGAAGAAGTCACGGATCTTCCACTCGTACTGGTTACTGGTCTGGGTGGGATAGTTCACGTCCAAATACGTTGAAGGAGCGAAGTTGTCCCATGGTGCTGCCGGCGACGAGGGCGGGGATGACGTGGACCCCTGGAGAACGAGAGCCTCCGGCCCGTGCCGGCCGTTCTTCAGGATGATTCGGAAGCTCTGGTCGATGAGGATGACACGGCGGGCACTGTGGCAGTCACGCGGGGGATTGTGGTCGTGGTGTCCTCCCTCCCCCACGCCGTCCCCGTCCTGAATCCACAGGGAGCCGAACGCATGCCGTGCGGACGCCTGCGCGGCGACGTCTGCCGACGGGGACGCGAGGGCGATGGCCGCGCCCGCCAGCGAGGCTGCGACCCGGGGACGGCGATTCATCCAACGACCTCCATGGGTGGCGAACACGCTGGACCGCCCGCTGGGCGACGCGTCCGAGTCTCAGGAGAAGTTAAGAGGAGTCGACTCGTCACATCGTGAGCCTCCCTGGGGAGCCCTCCTTTTGTCACTCAGCCGCAGCAGTCGGTTGACGACCTGGTCAAGCGCTGGGTCGGGCGGGCTCACGGAGTGCGGGCGGGGTGGGGTGGCAGGGGGAGGCGGAGGAGGAAGCGGGCGCCGGCGGGGGAATCGGCGAGGGTGAGGGTGCCGTGGTGGCGGGTTGCCAGGTCGCGGGCGATGGCGAGGCCGAGTCCGGCGCCGCCGGTGTCGCGGGTGCGGGCCTCGTCGAGGCGGGTGAAGGGGGCGAAGACGCGCTCGCGGTCGGGGGCGGGGATGCCAGGGCCGTCGTCCAGGACTTCGAGGACGGCCCAGTGGCCGTCGGGGCCGGGGTCCTCGGTGAGGGTGACGGTGACGTGGTCGGCGGCGTGGCGCAGCGCGTTCTCCAGCAGGTTGCGGAGCAGGCGGTGGAGTTGGGCGGCGTTGCCGGGGACTTCCAGCGGGCGGTCGGCGTGGACGGTGATCCGGCTGGTGCCGTGCGGGAGTTCGGCGGCGACGTCGCGGGCGAGGTCGGTGAGTTCGACCCGGGTGTGGTGGGCCGGTGCGGCGACGGGTGGGCGGGCGAGCAGGAGCAGGTCGTCGGCGAGGTGCTGGAGGCGGACGGTGTCGGCGCGGGCGGCGCGGACGACGGTGGGCCAGTCGGTGCGGTCGGGGTGGGTGAGGGCGACCTCCAGGGAGGTGCGCAGTCCGGCGAGGGGACTGCGCAGTTCGTGGGAGGCGTCGGCGACGAAGCGGCGCTGGGCGGTGACGGCGTGGTCGAGCTTCTGGAGGGTCTGGTTGGTGGTGGTGGCGAGGTGGGCGATCTCGTCGGCGGTGGGCGGGACGGGGACTCGCCGGTCGAGGTGCTGGGCGGTGATGGAGGCCATCTGGGCGCGGATCGCCTCGACCCGGCGCATCGCCCGGGCGGTGACCGCCCAGGCGATGGCGGCCACCAGCAGGACGGCGAAGGGCCCGGCGACCAGCAGCAGCCGTTGGACGGACTCCTGGACGCGTTCGGCGTCCCAGGGCGGTACGAGCAGGTAGGCGGTGACGGTGCGCTCGCCCCGGTCGGGTTCGCCGAAGCCGGACAGCAGGGCGCGGCCGTCGATGCCGCCGGCGCTCTGCCCGTACAGGGGGAGGGTGCGGTGGGCCAGACGGTTCGCGGTGCCGGTGCCGGTGGCGGGGACGGGGACGGGGGCGTCGAGTGTGAGGGTGCGGGAGACCTGCCCGCCTTCGGGCAGCGGCGTGAGCTGGGCGGCGACCTGGGCACGGAAGGGTTCGAGGTCGGGGCTGACCTCCAGGAGCCGGCCGGAGTCCAGGACGAGGGCGTAGACGCGGTCGCCGAGCAGCAGGCCGCTCGCCGGGACGTGGCCGGTGCGCATGTCCGCGACCGCCACGTCGAGGCGGGCCTGTGCGGCGACCTTCGCGTCGTTCAACTGGGAGTCGTAGAGGCTGTGGCTGAGCCAGAACGCGCCCGTGGTGAAGGCGGCGGCAGCGGCCAGGCCGGCCGCTGCGGCGGAACGGGCCCGCAGCGAGCGCAGTGAGTGCAGTGAGCGCAGCAGCCGGGGCGGCCGCGGCGGCCTAGCCACGGGAGTCCAGCCGGTAGCCGGTACCGCGCACGGTGAGGATGGAGTTCCGGCCGAACGGGACGTCGATCTTGCGGCGCAGCGCGCTGACGTACACCTCGACGATGTTCGGGTCGCCCTCGTAGCCGCTCTCCCAGACCTGGTCGAGGATGGTGGTTTTGGCGACGACCTCGCCGGGGCGTTCGGCCAGGCACTCCAGGACGGCGTACTCGCGGGGTGTGAGGGCGATCGGGGTGCCGGCGCGGCGGCAGGAGCGGTCGGCGGGGTCGAGGAGCAGGTCGCCGACGGTCAGCGCGGGCGGGCGTTCGGCGCCGCCGCGGCGGACCAGGGCCCGCAGCCGGGCGACCAGGACCGGGTAGGAGAAGGGCTTGGCGAGGTAGTCGTCGGCGCCGGTGTCCAGGGCCTCGATCTCGTCGTACTCGCCGTCCTTGGCGGTGAGCATCAGGATCGGGGTGGTGACGCCTTCCTGGCGCAGTTGGGCGCAGACCCGGTAGCCGTTGAGGCCGGGGAGCATGACGTCCAGCAGGATCGCCCGGTAGTCGCCGGTGCGCGCGTACCAGAGGCCGGAGCGGCCGTCGTGGACGACGTCCACGGTGTAGCCCTCCGCTTCGAGCCCGTCCCGGAGGGCGTCGGCCATCCGGGTCTCGTCCTCCACCACCAGTACGCGCATGCGTCTCAGCATGTCACGGGGGGTGTCGCGGTTCCTGAAGGTGCTTTCAGGCTCTTTCAGCGGATCTTCAGAGGGCGGGTCGGACGCTTCGGGGGTCGCCCCACGTCCGCCCTACCGCGAGGTGAGCCCCGTGACTCTGACCCTGACCCGCGCACCCCGCGCACCCCGCGCCACGGTCGAACCCCAGCTCCAGTCCCAGCCCCAGGCCCGGCCGGGCCGGACCGCCCTGCTGCCCTGGGCGCTCGCCGCCGTGCTGTTCGCCGCCTACGGCGCGCTGTCCGTCTCCCGCCATCTGCACCTGCGCACATCCGGCTTCGACCTGGGAATCTTCGAGCAGGCCGTCCGCGGCTACGCCGAGGGCCGCGCGCCGGTCTCCGAGCTGAAGGGGCCGGGGTTCCACCTGCTCGGGGACCACTTCCACCCGATTCTGGCCACCCTCGCACCGTTCTACCGGGCGTTCCCCTCCCCGCTGACCCTGCTGGTCGCCCAGGCGGCGCTGCTCGCCGTGTCCGCCGTCCCGGTGACCAGGGTGGCGGCGCGGGCGGCCGGTCCGTGGGCGGGCGCGGGCATCGGCGTCGGGTACGGGCTGTCGGTCGGCCTGCAGCAGGCGGTGGCCTTCGACTTCCACGAAATCGCCTTCGCCGTACCGCTGTTGGCCTTCGCCCTGGAGCGGCTGACGCTGCGGAGGTGGCGCGCGGCCGCGTGGTGCGCGCTGCCGTTGCTGCTCGTGAAGGAGGACCAGGCGGCGACGGTCGTGGCCGTCGGCTGCTACCTGTTCTGGCACGGCCGCCGCCGACTCGGCGTGGCCGTCGTCGCGCTCGCCGCCGCCACCGTGGCGCTGGTGGTGCTGGTCGTCATCCCGGCCCTCAATCCCGACGGCGTCTACACCTACCTCTCCAACGTGGACGGTCCGTCCGGCGACCCCGTGACCAGGCTGCTCCTGCCCGCCCAGAAGTGGGGGACCGTCGCCGTGCTGCTGGCCCCCACCGCGTTCCTGGCCCTGCGTTCGCCACTGATCCTGCTCGCGGTCCCCACCCTGGCCTGGCGGTTCTGGTCCACCAACCCCGCCTACTGGGGGACGGGCTTCCACTACGGCGCCGTCCTGATGCCGATCATCTTCGTCGCCTTCGCCGACGCCCTGGCCCGGCTCCGCGCGCGGCACGGCCTGCGGCGGTGGACGGCCTGCGGCCTCGTGGCCGTCGGGCTCGCGGTGACGGCCGCCGCTCTGCCCTTCCGCCCCCTCGCCGAGCTGGCCCGGCCCGCCACCTGGCAGCGCGACGCGACGGCCGACGCCGTGCGCGGGGTGCTGCGGGTGATCCCGGACGGTGCGCAGGTGGCGGCCGCCAACGGCATCGCGCCCCAACTCACCGACCGCACCCGGGTTTTCCTGTTCCCGCACTACCCCGGAGGCCCCGGCGCGAAGCCCGACTGGGTCGCGGCCCCCGACCACCCGCGGGACGGCCTCTTCCCCGCCGGCCAGGAGGCCGAAGCCCTTCGTGCCCTCCCCGCCGCCGGCTACCGTCCCGTCGCGAGCGCCGGCGGCGTCACCGTCTACCACCTCGGCACGCGGGCATGACGGCCTCCTGCGGGAGCGTCGGCCACCGGGGCGCGGGCAAGGGACACGTGCGCTGCGGCAGGCACCAGGTAGCCGGCCCCGGCCACCCGGGCCGGCTCCAGGCCGCCGGTGGCGTAGTCGTTGTGCACGTGGGTCTCGGCACCGACCTGGCCGCTCAGGTCGTCGGTGCGGCGCGGTCTCCCGGCCCGGTGTCAGACGGTGAGGTGCTTGGCGCCGGGGTCGGTGGCGGCCTCGGGGGTGGTGCCGTGCTGCTCCTCGTCGGGGCGGGCCTCCCTGGGCAGGAGGAAGGTGATGGCGAGGAACGCCACCAGCAGGCATGCCTGGACGATCAGCGCGTGGTGGAAGCCGGTGGTGAAGTCGCCGGCTTTGACCTGGTCGAAGAAGACCGAGCCGAAGACGGCGACGCCGATGGAGCCGCCGACCGCCTGGACCGCGGTCAGGACTCCGGATGCGGAGCCGATCTCGTGGTCGTCGACGGCGGCGAGGATGAAGCTGAACAGAGCGGCGATCACCATGCCGGCGCCGATGCCCGCCACGACGGTGCCGGGAACGACGTCCCAGATGGAGAAGGTGGAGGTGTCGAGGCCGTCGAGTTCGAACCACAGCGCGGCCGCACCGGCGAGCTGGACCAGCGGTCCGATCTGGAGCACGCCACGGCCGATCCTGTTCACGAGGAAGGCGCCGCTGACGGCGCCGCCGATCGCGGTGCCCACCGCGAGGGGCAGGTTGCCCAGTCCCGCCTCACCTGCGGTGAAGTGCCTGCCGATCTGGAGGTAGAGGGTCAGGACGAGCTGGGTGCCGATCATCCCGCCGAAGAACAGGGCGATGCCGCCGAGCCCGACGGTGAAGGCGGGCTTGCGGAGCAGGGCGGGGGTCACCAGCGGTTCGCGGCCCGCGGCGGCCGTTCGGCGCTGCTGAAGGGCGAACAGGGCGAAGCCGATCACGGAGGCGGCCATGCTCAGCCAGGTCCACAGCGGCCAGCCGTCCTCCTGTCCCTGGTTCAGCGGCAGCACGAGCAGGGCGCACGAGGCCACGATCAGGGCCGCGCCGGTGATGTCGACCCGAACCGTGCGGCTGCCCGCCCTGTCGGGGACGAACTTCGCGGCGACGATCAGGGCCGCGAGTCCGATGGGCAGGTTGATCAGGAACACCGATCGCCAGCCGAGGCGGAAGAAGTCGCCCTCGATGAGGAAGCCGCCCAGGACCGGGCCGATGATGCCGCCCAGACCGAGGACGGGCCCGAAGATCGCGAAGACCTTGGTGAGCTCGGGGCCGGAGAAGTTCTCCCGCAGCAGGCCCAGGCCCTGGGGCAGCAGCAGCGCCCCGGCGGTGCCCTGCAGCAGCCGGAAGGCGATCAACGACTCGATGTTCGGCGCGAGCGCGCACAGCAGCGAGCTCACGGTGAAGGCGGCCAGACCGATCAGGAACATCCGGCGCCGGCCGTACCGGTCGCCGAGGCGGCCGCCGAGGACCAGGCCGGCGCCCAGGGTGAGGGCGTAGCCGCCGATGACCCATTGCAGTCCGACGGGGCCGGAGCCGAGGGATTCCTCCAGGTCCGGGCCGGCGACGTTGACGATCGAAGCGTCCAGGAGGTCCATGATCTCGGCCGTGATCATGACCGCCAGGATCAGCCACCGCCATCGGTAGGGCTCGGTGGTGGTGCCGAGGGTGGGGGCAGGGGCGGACACGAGCAGATACCTCCATGGTGAAGTAATTTCACAGTGAAGGTAAAATGATGGAGATAGGTTGTCAACCTGGAATGCCGATGTGACCGCGCGGCGGACGACAAGGGTGGAGGGTCCCGTGGAAGAGGCCAAGCGCGACAAGGTCGCGGAACAGCGCGACATGGTCGCGGAACAGCGCGAGCGGCTGACGGAAGCGCTGAGGATCTACGGCACCCACTACACGGAGCTCGGCCGCCGCTTCGCCGCCTGGCTCGGCCTGCACTCCACCGACGCCATCGCGCTGCTCCAGATCACCGCCGCCGAGGAGCGCGGAACCCCCCTGTCACCGGCACGGCTCAGCGAGCGGATCTCCCTGTCCACGGGAGCGACCACCGCACTCCTGAACCGCCTCGAAGCCGCGGGACACATCACCCGCGCCCGTGAACACACCGACCGGCGCATCGTCACTCTGCGCGGCGGCGGGCACATCCGGGAACGGGCGGAGGAGTTCTTCGACCCGGTCGCCCACCGCCTCGACGCCGCGATGTCGAACTACCCGCCCCGGCTCCTGGAGCAGTTCGAAGCGTTCATGGCCGACCTGAACACCGCCTTGGACACCCACCTCGGGGAACAGGACTCGAAGGCGCCGCACTCCCCCGGCACGTCCGCCCCCGGTCGGGAATGATCCGGACGCTCAGCAGCAGGTGAGCGGTGCCGCGACGGCCCGGGCCGTCGGAGCCTCGGCGTCGGCGATCCGGCCGCGCAGCATCGCGTCCATGACCGCCATGTACCGCTGCGTCCGGGGGCCGCCGAGGAGGAAGGGGTTCGCGGCGCCGGGCGGCTGGTGGCGCAGTTGTTCGGCGCGTTCGAGGCCGTGGTCGTTCGGGTGGTTGGAGAGCTCGACCTCCACGTTCGCCCGGCGCATGACACCCCGGAAGGCCTGGACGGACGCGAGGAAGGTACGCAGCTCCTCCACCGTCGAGGGCGGGTTGAGGCCGCCCCACAGCATCGCGCTGTGGTGCCTGCGGCCGGCCCGGACGGGGATGACCGGCGAGACGGTGCCGGGGGTGTGGCCCGGGGTGTGGTGCAGCTCGATCGTCGTGCCGCCAAGCGTGAGCTGGTCGCCGTCCGCGATGTCGAGGTCCCGGGCGGGGGCGTCGGCCGGGCGGGTGCGGGCGAGGAGGTCCCAGTCGGCCGGGGACATGTGCACGCGGGCACCGTAGCGGTCGGCGAGGGTTTGCGCGCCGCCGAAGTGGTCCGGGTGGCCGTGGGTGAGGACGACGTGCTTGATCGCCGCCGGATCGGCTCCGACCGCGCGCAGCCCGGGGACGATGATGCCGTCGGCGTCGGCCGGGGAGGTGAGTGCGTCGATCAGCACGATGCCGTCGTCCGTCAGCACCGCCATCGCGGAGACCCAACCCGCGCTCAGGAGCACGAGGTTGTCGAACAGCTTGACGGGCGCAGGCGCGGGCAGTTGGGGAAGGTCGGAGCCGGGGGTCAGCGCCGTCACCAGGGCGCGCAGCACGGGGTCGTCGCCGGCGAGGCGGCGGGCGCGGTCGTAGTGCGGGCGGGAGGCGGACGGCGTACTCGCGTCGGTGGACGCCGGGGTCGAGGCGGAGGCCGGGGCCGAGGCGGAGGCCGGGGCCGAGGCGGCGATCGGCGCGGCTCCGGCGGCGATACCCAGGACGGCGAGCTGGGCGAAGCGGCGTCTGGTGAAGTCGGCGTCCGTGGCGGTCCGGCGGGTGGGGTGGATCACGGCGGTCGGGGCTCCTGGTGGTCGGCGCTCTTGGCGGTCAGGGCTCTTGGTGGTCGGGGGTGTTTCTGCTCGGGGGTGTTCAGCCGAGGGCGCCGACGACGGTCTTCGTGGCCTGGGCGATCAGCGCGTCGTCGGAGGTGGCGTCGGCCTTGCCGCGGTCGGACAGGACGACGATCACGACCGGGCTCCGGCCGCCGGAGGGCCATGCGACGGCGGCGTCGTTGCGGGTGCCATAGCCGCCGTTGCCGGTCTTGTCGCCGACCTTCCAGTCGGTGGGCACGCCCGCGCTCGTACTGCCG
>NZ_JBHWIR010000188.1:0-9939 GCF_042731835.1 Kitasatospora sp. NPDC059817
GCATCATCAAGACCCAGTACGACGACCCGGCCCCGGCCGTCGCCGCCGGGCCGTCCGCCGCGCCCGTCCCGACCGCGACCGCCACGCCGTTCGGCGCCAAGTCCAACGGCAACCACTTCGGTTCGCTGCGCGACCTGCTGCTGCCCGTCCCGGCCGGCTACGAACCCGGCCCGGACGAGGGCGGCTACGGCAACGACACCGAACTCGGCGCCGAGTTCCTGTCCGCCGAACTGGACGACGAACTCCAGCAGATCCCCAAGGACAAGCGCGACAAGCTGCGCTCCTACTGGGAGGGCCTGCACGTCAAGGCCACCGGCGTGCGGACGTACCGGACCAGCGAGGACGACCTGGTGGTCGGCCTGAAGCTGCGCCAGTTCAACCAGCAGGAAGTGCAGAAGCTCAACGAGTACACCGCGGTCTTCACCGGCGACACCGGCCTGTTCCGGATCGGCCCGGAGATCCCGGGCCACCCCGAGGCGCACTGCTACCTGATGCCGGCGCCGCCGTCCGCGCCGATCGACTACCTGGAGTGCTCGGCCGCCGAGGGCGACCTGCTGGTGGTCATGAACGTCGAGGGCGTGGCACCGCTGCCCAAGGACCGGATCGTCGCCCTCTTCACCCTGCAGCTCGACCGCCTCGCCCGCCCGGGAGCGTCCGCATGACCGACCACGCCACCCCGCACGAGCCCGCCGCCCCTGCGGAGATCCCTGTGGACGCCCTCGCCGAGACCCCCGCGGGCACCCTCGCCGAGTTCCCCGCCGCTCCCGCCGCGGAGACCCCCGAGGAGCACGAGGCCCGCCTCGCCCGGCGCAGCGCCCGCCGCAGGGCGGCCGCACGCTGGGCCACCGCCACCCTGGTGTTCGCCCTCGCGGGCACCGGCGCCGCGCTGGCCGTCACCGCCCCCGAGCGCACCGACCTGCCCGGCCTGGCCACCCCGGGCGACGGCCGCTACACCTTCCCGCCGCTGACGCTGCCGCCGCTGCCCTCCGGCAGCAGCACGCCGGACCGTACGGGCGGCAAGAACGCCCTGCACGCCGCGGACCTGCGCTACCTGCTGCTGCCCGCCCCCAAGGAGGCCGGCGGCAGCCTCACCCCGGCGCTCTACCCGGTTCCCACCGCCTCGGCCACCGGCACCCCGTCGGCGAGCGCGACCCCGACCCCGAGCCCGACCGCCTCCGCCTCCGCCTCCGCGTCGGCGTCGGCCTCGGCGGGCGCGAGCCCGTCCACGGCCCCCGCCGGCCAGGCCCCGGCCGACTGGGTCACCTGCGACGCGATCCTCGCCGACCAGCGGGACCCGGCCGAGCTCCGCGCACTGCTCCTGCAGGACGCCTGCCGGGCGGCCACCGTCCGGGAGTGGACGGCCTCCGACGGCACCCGCACCCAGATCCGGCTGCTGCGCTTCGGCGCCTCCTTCGAGTCCTGGAACGTCTTCTCCTCCCTGCGCTCCGACGCCAAGCCCACTGCCCTGCCCGGTGCGAAGAGCACCTCCCACAGCGCCTGGGACACCGTCGAGGGCGTCCACCTGGACGCCCAGGAGAGCTCGGCGAAGGGCGCCAAGGGCACCCCGACCGGCCGCGTCGCCTACCTCTGCGCCTCCGACCTCGTCGCCGTCGTCACGATGACCAACCCCGACGGCGTCCCGGACGCGGCCTTCCGCCAGGTGGTCACCCTCCAGTCCGACCTCCTCGCCTGACACCGGCAGCCCCCCGCCCCCGCCGCCCGCACACCCCTCACGGCGTCAGCCGGGCGGCGGCGGGCAGGTGGTCGCTGGAGGTGGCGGGCAGGGTCCAGGCGGCGGTCGCGGACAGGCCCCGGGTCATGACGTGATCGATCCGGGCCAGCGGGAAGACCGCCGGCCAGGTGAACCCGAAGCCGCCGCCCGCGCTGTCCTGCGCGGAGCTCAGCCGGCTGGTGACCGGGGCGAGCGCGTGGTCCCCGGCGGCGGTGTTGAGGTCGCCCAGCAGCAGCACCCGGGGCAGGGGCTCCTCGTCCAGCGCGGCGCCGAGCGCGGCGAGGTTGCGGTCGCGGTGAGCGGTGGCGAAGCCGGTGACGTTGAGCCGGACGGAGGCGAGATGGACCACGTACACGGCCAACGGCCCACCGGGGGCCTGGACTTCGGCCCGCAGCGAGCGGCTCCAGCCCGGGTCGATGGTCAGCCGCCGTGCGTCGGTCAGCGGGTAGCGGCTCCACAGCGCGACGGTGCCGATCCGCGTGCGGTGCGGCAGTTCGGCGTCCAACACGTGCTGGTAGACGGGCAGCGCGGCGTCGGTGACCTCCTCCAGGGCGACCAGGTCGGGGCGGGCGACGAGCAGCGCCCGGGCCGTGCCGGCGGGGTCCGGGTTCTGCGCGCTCACGTTGTGGGTGACCACGGTCAGGCCCGCACCGCCGGCCGGGCCCGCACCGCCCCCCGGCAGCGGGCCGCCGCCGGCGAGCACCGGCCCGAGCACGACGGCCCACACCGCGGCCAGCACCACCGCGGCGCACGCCGGCACCGGCGCGCGGCGCAGCGCGGCGACGAGCAGGACGGCGGGCACCACGACGCCGGCCCAGGGCAGGGCGCTCTCCCACAGGCTCCCCAAGTGGACGCCCAGGCTCGGCACCCGCCGGTGACCGGCCAGGGCGAGGGCGGTCAGCAGGGCCACGGCGGCGGCCACGCGGCCGCGCCGCCAGCGCCCGACCGGCGGGCGCCGCTGCCGACGGCGTCGCCGGCCGGCCGGGCGGGAGACACCTGCCGAGGCGTCCCCCGCCTCCGGGCCCGCCTCCGCCACCGGCCCCGCCTCCGGCCTTGAGACCGCCCCCGCCCCCGGCGCGAGCCCCTCCTGCGATCGGGTCACGAACGCCCCCTACCCGGCCGCGTCGGGCAACTGGGCCGGACAGGTCCCGCCAGGGCTGGTCAGCAGCTCGAAGTGCCAGATCTCGTTGGCGTACACCTGGCAGAGCCCGTACCGCGCGCCGTGCTGGATCAGCCAGTAGTCGGCATTGGTCGGACCGATGTCGATCGCCTTGCCCGAGACGTGCGCCGACTTCTCCGGCGTGTTCACGAACTGCCTGGCCCGCTCCAGACTCCCGTACCTGGCCACCCCCTTGTCGAGCAGCCGCTGCTGGTACTCCTTGCTGCGCCAGCCCGAGGTGACGGTCATCTCGATGCCCTGGGCGCGCGCGTCCCGGGCGGCCTGCTGGACGGCTTCCAGCAGTGGCCCGTCCAGGTTGCCCACCGCCGGCGCCCCGGTGTCGAACGGGGTCAGCGTCGTGCCGTCGGGAATGTCGCCGTCCGCCCCCGCCGAGGAGCCAGGCCCCGGAGCGAGGGAGGAGGAGAACGGCGCGACGGTGGCCGCCAGGGTCCGCAGCGCCGCCTCGGTCGCCGGCGGATCGGCGGCCGCGCAGGCGCCGGCCAGCGCCAGCACCACCACCGCCCCGGTGCCCACGGCCACCGCCCGCCGGCCACCTCCCGCCGTCCGCCACCGCGTCGCCTCCTGGCGCGTCGTCCCGTCCATCGCTGCCTCCCGGCGCTCGTCATCTCGCCGCGACGGGGAAACCCGGCGGCCACACCATGGGAGGAAATGCGGTGTTACCAGGACGTCTGCACTAACCGATACGTTTTCGATAGGCCCGTTCGTGTCCAATGGACACCAACGGCAACGGCAACGGCAACGGCAACGACAGCAAGAGCGGGACGGGAGAACAGCGCGTGCGGGTCCTGGTGGTGGAGGACGAGATCTACCTCGCCGAGGCGGTCCAGGCGGGCCTGCGCCTGGAGGCGATCGCCTGCGACATCGTCACGGACGGCGACGCCGCCCTCGAACGCCTCGCCGTCCACACCTACGACGTCGTCGTCCTGGACCGCGACATCCCCGGCACCCACGGCGACGACGTCTGCCGCACCATCGTCGAGCACCGCCTGGGCTGCCGCGTCCTCATGCTCACCGCCGCCGCCCGCCTCAACGAGAAGGTCGCCGGCTTCGAACTCGGCGCCGACGACTACCTGACCAAACCCTTCGACCTCGCCGAACTCGTCGTCCGGCTGCGCTCCCTGGCCCGCCGCCCCGCCCAGGCCGCGCCCCCCGTCCTCGAATACGCCGGACTGCGCCTGGACCCCTTCCGCCGCGAGGTCTACCGCGACGGCCGCTACGTCGCCCTCTCCCGCAAGCAGTTCGCCGTCCTGGAGGTCCTGATGACCGCACGCGGCGGCGTCATCAGCGCCGAGAACCTCCTCGAACGCGCCTGGGACGAGAACGCCGACCCGTTCACCAACGCCGTCCGCATCACCATCTCCGGCCTGCGCAAACGACTCGGCGAACCCTGGGTGATCCAGACCGTGCCCGGCGTCGGCTACCGCCTCACCGACGGCACCCCCACGTGAGCGCCCCGCCCCGCACCCGCCCCGCGCCGCGGCCGCGCCGCCTGACCGCCCGCCTGCGGCTCACCCTCAGCTACACCCTCTTCGCCGTCATCACCGGCACCCTCTGCCTGGCCGTCGTCTACATCGGCATGCGCTACATCCCCAACTACCCGCTCACCTCCTCCAACCCCCGCGACCGCCTCTCCGCCCCCTCCCGCCAGGAGATCCTCCGCTCCCTGCTCACCATCTCCGGCTACGCCCTGGCCCTGCTCACCGCCGTCGGCACGATCGGCGGCTGGTTCATCGCCGGCCGCGTCCTGCGCCCCCTCCAGGACATCACCAGTGCCGCCCACCGCGCCGCGAGCGGAGCACTCGAACACCGCATCGCCCTCGCCGGCCCCCGCGACGAGTTCACCGACCTCTCCGACGCCTTCGACGAGATGCTCGAACGCCTCCAGCGCTCCTTCGACGCCCAGCAGCGCTTCGCCGCCAACGCCTCCCACGAACTGCGCACCCCCCTGGCCATCACCCGCACCATGCTCCAGGTCGCCGCAGCCGACCCGGCCCGCCAGGACTGGACCACCCTCGTCACCCGCCTCCAGGACACCAACCAGCGCGGCATCGAGATCAGCGAAGCGCTCCTCCAACTTGCCGACCTCGGCCACACCGCCCCCGAACTCGAACCCCTCGACCTCGCCCGCACCACCCGCGACGCCCTCGCCGCCGTCCAGGAGGAGGCCGCCGCCCTGGGCGTCACCGTCACCACCGACTGCCGGCCCGCCCCCGCCACCGGCAACCCGGTCCTGCTGCGCCAGGCCGCCGTCAACCTGCTGCAGAACGCGCTGCGCCACAACCTGCCGACCGGCGGATCCGTCACCGTCACCACCGGGGCGGACCCCGCCGGCCCCGGCCGGGTCCGGCTCACCGTCACCAACACCGGCCCCCGCCTGGCCCCCGAGACGGTCCCCACCCTCACCGAGCCCTTCCTGCGGGGCCGCGGCCGCACCGCGCAGTCCGACCCCGCCCGCCGCGGTCACGGCCTCGGCCTGGCCATCGTCGCGGCCATCACCGACGCCCACCACGGCGACCTCGGCCTCACCCCCGCCCCCGGCGGCGGCCTGCACGCCACCCTCAGCCTCCCGGCCCGCTGAGCCCCGGCGACTAAACCGCCGAGCCGCCGAGCCGCCGGCCTCACCCCGTGGGCTGCCCCGGCCGGCCCGGCACCCACAGCGGCACCGGGCCGCCGAGCGCCATGTACCGGGCCGCGTCCTCCTCCAGCCACCCGTCCACCCGGCCCGGATCGCCGCCGCACGACTCCACCAGCGCGGCGGCCGCGATCCGGGCACAGGCCAGCATCAGCGCCAGGGTGTCCCGGCGGTGGTACCGCTCGCGGACGTAGGCCTCGCCCCGCTCGTCGATGCGCCGGCCGTGCGCCTCCCGGCCCTCGGCCGCCGAAGCGCCCCCGTACCCGCCCCCGCCCCCGCCGTCGGCGTCGGCGGTGACCGCCTGGACGCCGTGCCACACCAGGGCGAGCGCGGCCGGTTCGGCCGGGTGCGTCACCTCCGCCCGGCCCGCCTGCTCACGGGCCTCCGCCGACCGCCGGCCCAGCCACTCCAGCACCGCCGGCACATCCCCCTCGCGGGCCTGGAGCACCAGCTCCGCCGCCCGGTACGCGAGCGCCCGCAGGACCTCCCCGGCCGGCACCCGCAGCCCCGGCGCCGGCGGCTCGCCGAACGCCAGCCAGGCGTCCGCGAATGACGCCGCCCGCATCCGCCCCAGCCACGCCGGAGCCCCGGCCGCGTCGCCCACCCACTCCTGCGCACCCAGCCGGACCAGGCCCGCCGCGGCAAGCCGCGCCGCGTCCCCGTCCAGCCCGCACAGCCGTCCACCCCTCACCGCGCACCCCCGTCAGCGCCCTCAAATCCCGTGACGGGCACATCCCACCACACCAGGACGCAAGCGAACTAGACAGGGACCCGACAAAAATTCCGGACGCCGCCCAGCCCCCGATCAGCGGCAACCGCCCCGACGGCCCGCCCGGCGCGGCCCGCTCACAGGGCGGTGAGTTCGCCCAGCCCCAGTGTGCGCAGCGTGTGGTCGGCCAGGTGCAGGTGGCCGACGCCGTTGGGGTGTGTGGGGTCGTCCAGCCACGGGATCGCCTCGCCGTCGGGGAACTCGGCGAGCCAGTACGCCTCGTGGTCGACGAGCAACGCGCCCGTCTCCGCGGCGAGTTCGCGCACGGCCTGGCAGTACGCGGGCAGCTCGGGGCGGGCGGCGCGCCCGGCGTGGCTGGCCACGAGCGGCGTGTGCAGCACGATCTGCGCGCCGGCGGACCGGGCGACGATCTCGCGCATGGCGTCGCGGAACTCCCCGAGCCCCTCCAGCCCGGCGGGGGCGTCGTTGGTACCCAGCGAAAGCGACAGCACGTCCGGTGCGAACCGCCCGATGACGAAGTCGTACGCCCCGAGGACGTCGGTGGCCCGCCAGCCGGACACGCCAGTGT
This sequence comes from Kitasatospora sp. NPDC059817, assembly GCF_042731835.1. NCBI lineage: Bacteria > Bacillati > Actinomycetota > Actinomycetes > Kitasatosporales > Streptomycetaceae > Kitasatospora > Kitasatospora sp. NPDC059817. The sequence continues at coordinate 6,843 of NZ_JBHWIR010000188.1, forward strand.
TGACCACGACGTCCGTCAGCCGGCCGAGCTGCCAGCAGAGGCGTTCCTGCACGTGCTCCACCCAGCCGCGCGCGCCGTGGGTGTGCAGGGCGGCCCGGGTGATGCTGTCCCCGGCCGCCACCCAGGTCATCGCACCGTTCGACAGTTCGACCATGTGACCATCCCCCTTTGATGGTTCGTCCTGTGCCGCGGCCCCCGCCGCGGTACCCGAAGAGTTGATCACAGGTGCGCGGGACCGGCGGGCGGCGGGGCGGGCCTCCACGGGGAACCGCGCCGCCGCAACCGCAGGGCCCCCCACCGCCCGTACCGGGGCGCCGCTACGCGAGGTGGTACTGCACGGGGGTGGGGACCCGGGCGCCCAGTTCGGCGGCGGCGCGGCGCGCCCAGTACGGGTCGCGCAGCAGCTCGCGGCCGAGCAGGACGGCGTCGGCCTTACCGGCGGCGAGGATGCCCTGGGCCTGGACGGGGTCGGTGATCAGGCCGACGGCCGCCACGGGCATGCCGGCCCCGCTGCGCACGGCCTCGGCGAAGGGCACCTGGTAGCCGGGTCCGGCGTCGATCGTGGCGTCGGGGACGAGGCCTCCGGTGGAGATGTCCATCAGGTCCACGCCGTGGGCCAGGAGTTCCTTGGCGAGGCGGACGGTGTCCTGGGAGGTCCACCCGGTGCGGCCGTCCTGCGGGTTCTCGGTGAGCCAGTCGGTCGCGGAGACGCGGAAGAGGACGGGCAGGTCCTCGGGCCACGCCGAGCGGACGGCGTCGACGACCTCCAGGGCGAAGCGGATGCGGCCCTCGAAGGAGCCGCCGTACGCGTCGGTGCGGTGGTTGCTGTGGGGGGAGAGGAACTGGTGGATCAGGTAGCCGTGGGCGCCGTGGATCTCGACGGCCCGGAAGCCGGCGTCGAGCGCGCGCCGGGCGGCGTCGGCGAACTGCCGGACGATCCCGCGGATCTGTTCCTCGGTGAGTTCGTCGGGCCTGGTCCGGGCGGGGGCGAAGGGGAGGGCGCTGGGGGCGAGCGGCGTCCATCCGTGGGCTTCGTCCGGGGCGAGGGCGCGGCCGCGGTCGATCCAGGTGCGCTCGGTGGACGCCTTGCGGCCGGCGTGGGCGAGCTGGAGGGCCGGCACGGTGCCCTGCGCCGTCAGGAAGGAGGTGATCCGCCGGAAGGCCGCGACCTGGGTGTCGTTCCAGATCCCGAGGTCGTAGGGGGTGATGCGGCCTTCGGGACTGACGGCGGTGGCCTCCATGATGATCATCCCCGTGCCGCCGGTGGCGCGTGCCGCGACGTGGGCGAAGTGCCAGTCCGTCGGGGCGCCGGCCGCGTCGCCGTCCGGAGCGGCGCTGTACTGGCACATCGCCGCCATCCAGACGCGGTTGGGGACGGTCAGGGTCCTCAGGGTGTAGGGGGTGAAGAGGGTGGTGCTCATGGGCGGACTCCTGTCGGCGGAGGCGGGGCCGGGGGCGAGGGGGAAACCTTCTCGAATGATTGCAGGTGCACTTTGTGTGACACCACAATAGTTGTGTGCGCCGATTGCTTGCAAGCGCTGGAAATCTCGCCCGGGCCCCGGCCCGGCGTCACCCGGCGTCGCCACTGCCGGCCGGACGCGCTCCCGCGCGATCCTGGTCCCCACGGCCGTCGGCGCTGCGCCGCCCGCGTCCACCGTCCGGGCGGCGGATCCGACCATGCGTCACCAGGAGGTCCGATGAAGATCCCCGGTCCCGACCCCCGGCCGGACGGCGGGGTCGGCGCCATCGCGCAGGCGGGCGGGCTGCACGCCTACCAGCTGCGGCTGCACGCCGAGTACGGCCCCGTGGCACGGTTCCAGCTGCCCGGCGCCGAGACGGCCGTGTCGGTCGCCGACCCGGTGCTGCTGGAGGCCACCGCGCACCTGGACCGCCGCCCCGAGCGCCTGTTCTCCTTCCTGGACCCGCTGTTCGAGGCCGGCAACCTGCAAGTGCTCCCGGCGGACGAACACGCCCCGTGGCGCCGCACCCTGCTCTCGGTCCTGGCCGGCCGCCCCTCGCACGAGCAGGCCTTCGACCGCTTCACCGCGCTCGCGACCGGCCTCGCGGACCGCTGGGCCGCGCGGGGCGCGCGGGGCGAGGCCGTCGCGCTGCAGCAGGACCTGACCGCCCTGTCCCTGCGGATGATCTGCGCGTACGCCCTGGGCGGCGAGGTCGAGGGCCCGGACGTCGTCGCCGCCGCCTTCGAGGAGGTGCTCGCCGACTACCTGGAACGGCTCTACCAGGTGCCCCCCGCCGTCGACCCGCAGGAGCGCGCCGAGCGGACCGCGCGGGCGCTCGCCCTCCTGCGCGCGACGGTCGACCGGGTGATCGCGGCCCACCGCGACGGCGGCCGCGCCGACCGCGGCGACCTGGTCGGCGCACTGGTCGAGGCCGGCGAGCGCCCCGCCCGGATCCGCGACACCGTCCTCGCGACGATGCTCGCCGCCCACCACACCACCGGCGTGGCCGTCTCCTGGACCCTGCACCTGCTGGGCCGCCACCCCGAGGCGGCCGAACGCGTCACCGGGGAACTGGACCGCGTGCTCGGCGACCGCCCGGCCCCCGGGTGCGCCGACCTGCGGCGCCTGCCGTACCTGCGGACGGTCCTCCAGGAGTCGATGCGCCTCTACCCGCCCGGCCCCTACGGCGCGCGCCAGACCACTGAAGCGCTCACCCTCGGCGCGTACACGGTCCCGGCCGGGGCGGTGGTCTTCTACCCGTTCTGGGCCATCCACCTGAACCCCGACCACTGGCCCGAGCCCGAACGGTTTCGCCCCGAGCGCTTCACCCCGGAGCAGGCGGCCGGACGCGCGCGGCTGGCCTGGGTCCCCTTCGGGTTCGGCCCGCGCAGCTGCGAGGGCGCCGCCCTGGCCATGGTCGAGTGCGAACTGCTGCTGGCCGTCCTCCTCAAGCGCCTGCGCTTTCGGCCCGTGCCGGGCCACCGGGTGGTCCCGACCGAACGGTTCGTCCTCCGGGCGGCCGACGACATCCGCATGCTCGTCAGCCCGCGCGGGGGCGGGTGAACGCCGCCGCCCCGCGCGGCCCCCGGCCCCGGGCGTGCGGGGGGGCCGGGGGGGGGGGGGGGGCGGGGGCCCGC